>JBIKWS010000210.1:0-6471 GCA_044356195.1 Cyanophyceae cyanobacterium | reverse complement strand
ACCAACCAGACGCTCGCCCAGCTGGACCTCTGGCAGAACAAGGACAAGTACGAGAAGACCGTCTATCGCCTCCCCAAGAAGCTCGACGAGGAGGTCGCCCGCCTGCACCTCGAGAAGATCGGTGTGAAGCTCACCAAGCTCACCAAGAAGCAGGCCGCCTACCTCGGCGTCTCCGCCGACGGCCCCTACAAGCCCGAGCACTACCGCTACTGAGCCACCCCGCTCCCCTCAAGGCCGCCCGATCCAACGATCGGGCGGCCTTTTCGTTGGAGAGATGGCACAGAGGTCGTCCACAGATTTCACGGATTTCACAGAGCCCAAGGGAAAGGCTGGCGACATCCTCGTCGCGTAGGGGCACGCGGGCTGCAATCCGGGAGGCTGCAGGCCGGGCGCCTTACGCCGGAGGTGTTGAAGCCGGTAGCCAATGCGGGGTCCCGAGGCAAACCTGCCCCTCCACACCCAAAATCTGTGGAATCTGTGAAATCTGTGGATGAACAAAACCCCATCCATCCGAAAATCTGCGGAATCTGTGGATGAACAAAGCCCCGCCCCATCCATCCGAAAATCTGTGGATTAACCGGCATTTTCCCCACCACAATCTCCCCACGATGTCGTTTTCATTCCGGTTCCTGGGAACCGGCACCTCCCAGGGCGTGCCGATCATCGGGAAGACCTATCCCCCGGAGTATCTGGCCAATCCGCGCAACCACCGGCTCCGCGCGTCGATCTATATCGAAACGCCCACCATCCGCTGCCTCGTCGACACCACGCCCGACTTCCGCACCCAGATGCTCCGCGAAGGCCTCGGCTACCTCGACGCCCTCCTCGTCACCCACGCCCACGCCGACCACATCATGGGCATGGACGACTGCCGTCGCGTCTGTGACATCCGTGGTTCCGCCCTGCCCATCTACGCCTCCGCCGCCACGTTCCACTCCCTCCGACGCGTCTACGAGTACGCCTTCGACGGTCGCCCCATTCCCAAGTCCTACTTCCACCCGGAGCCCCACGAGATCACCGGCCCCTTCACCCTCGGCGACCTCCACGTCCAGTCCTTCCCGCTCCCCCACGGCCGCATTGAAACCCTCGGGTTCGTCTTCCGCTACGGGCAGGCACGCTTCGCCTACTTCAGCGACTGCAAGGAGGTCACCGACGAAGCCATCGCCGCCGCCCGCGGTGCCGAGGTCGTCGTCCTCGACGCCCTCCGCCGCGATCCGCACCCGACCCACATGTGCCTCGATGAAGCCCTCACCGTCGCCCGCCGCATCGGGGCGGGGCGCACCTACTTCACTCACCTGACCCACGACTACGACCACGACCGGGACCAGGCCGAGATGCCCACGGGGGTGTTCCTCGCCTACGACGGACTGCGCGTGGATGTGGCATGAAACCGTCGACGCCTTCCCACGAAGAACTCGCCAGCCGCCCGCTCGACTACCGCTTCGCGGCCTGGCTCGTGCGCGTGTTCGCCCGGTGCTACTTCCGGCTCCGCGTTGTCGGTGCCCATCACGTGCCACGCGTCGGTCCCGCCGTCCTCGCCTCCAACCACGTCAGCTACCTTGATCCGCCGCTCGTCGGGTGCGTCCTGCCGCGCCGCATCCATTCGCTCGCGCGGAAGTCCCTGTTCGAATCCGCGATCGGCGGGTTCATCATCCGCCGCCTCCAGGCCGTTCCTGTCGATCGCGACGGCGGTGGCGGTGCCGGACTCAAGGCCATCCTCGACAAGCTCAGTGCCGGCTCGACGATCCTCCTCTTTCCGGAAGGCACCCGATCCCCGGACGGAGAAGTGAAAGCTGCCCGCGCCGGCATCGGTCTCACCGTCATCAAGACGGATGCCCCCGTGATCCCCGTCCGGATCGTGGGTGCCTTCGAGGCCATGGGCCGGCACCACCGTTTCCCCCGGCCGCGCTCCATCACGATCGTCTTCGGAGCGCCCCTGGCCTTCGCCGCCCTCCGCGCCGAAGCCGCCACCTGTGACAAGGCCCGCCTCAAGGAAATCTACCAACAGGTCGCCGACGAACTCATGGACGCCGTCCGCCACCTCCAGCCCTGAGTCGGGGGTAAGTCGGGAGCACCATCCTGGCGAGGTCACGAGGCTGGGCAGGAAGGAAGATCCCAGAGGTCAGTACCCAGTTGCCTGCGGGCTTATGCGGCTTCCTTGAAGTCTGGGTTTAGCCTAGGTTCGGATTACGGCGGAAGGCCTGCACAGCTTCCATTTTATTCTGGACGTGTAGCTTTTTGTAAATGCGATGGATGTGGGTACGCACGGTGTGGACGCTCAGTCCAAAATCAGCCGCGATTTCCTTATAGCGACGGCCTTTGGCAAGAGACCGCAGGATCTCTTCTTCTCGTTGAGTCAGTCGGCTCTCGTCGGATCGATCCGCTTGGCCGTCGAGCATGGATCGAATCAATTCGCGCGCAATGGAGCTGGAGATCGGCGACTCACCTGCATGCAGTTGTTGAATCGATTCGCGCAAACGATCCCAGGGGGCGCCTTTGACGACGTAACCGGTGGCGCCAGCCTTCAGTGCCGCGTGGACCTGCTCGTGGTCCTTGAAAATCGTCAGCATCAGAAAGTTGGTGGACGGCAGGAGCGGTTTGAGCCGGAGCACACATTCCACTCCGGAAATGCCGGGGAGACCGATGTCCATCAACACAACATCGGGCTTCGCGCTGGGAAGCAGGGCGATGGCGTCCTCGCCCGAGGCAGCGATCCCGGCGATTTCGAGGGCGTCGTCCGAGGCAATCAAGCCGACCAGTTCGGCGCGGATATCCGGAAAATCTTCCACGACCGCCACGCGAATCTTTGTGGTCGAGCTCACGCTTTTGAGATTCTAAGCCCGCGACCAGGGTACGGTAAACGTCACGACGACTCCTTCCGGAGTTGAGGCCACGTTGGCCAAGCCACCGTGTTTGGCCAGCCGGGCCTTCATGTGATCTATTCCGTTCCCGGGCATGCGCGTGGTACTTTCACCAAACCCCCTCCCGGAGTCGCGCACAACCATCGACATTTCGCTGGCCGTGGCTTTTATGGTCAACGAGACGGCGGTGGAACCGGCATGTTTGATGGCGTTGTGCAGGGCTTCCTTGACGGCCAAAACCATATCGTGCCGCAGGTCATAGGAGACCGGCGCGTCGGGAAGATCGGTGGGAATCTCGAGGACGCATTCGAGTCCGGCCTTTTCCAGCATCGAACTCGTCAAGTCCCCCAGATAGTTGGCCAGCTGATCAAGGGTGTCATTGGTTGGCTTGGTCAGCCAAACGATCTCGGCGAGACTCTCGACCAGACCTTGCGCGGTGGATTCGATCTGAGCCAGTTTGGCATCCGGAAGTTGGCTTTGGGCGAGCTGCCGCCGGGCATGCCCACCCGCCAGCACCAATTGCGTCAATTCCGCGCCCAGCTGGTCATGTAGATCCTGGGATAAGCGAAGACGTTCCTGGCGCTGAGCGGATTCGCGCGCGGCCTGAAGCGCAGCGACGCGACGCGCCCGCAATCGATACCATCCGCGCGTCGCCAACACCAACACCGCCGCCAGCGTGCCACTCACGGCGACGAACCAGCCGCGATTCGGCCAGGGCAGAGTGAGGTTGCGATAGGAAAAGCCGGCTGCCTCGATGCCAGCGCGCCAGTGGCTGTTTTGGGCCAGGCCACTGGCCGAGCCGTAGTGCAACCAGGCCCGGCCCTGCCGGGGAATGGCACCTGAATAATACGTTTGGCCGATGATGAGATCGTCATAGCCATCGCCGTTCACGTCCCCCGCGCAACGGACGGTCGAACCATATCCGCCGCGGGCCTGCCCGCCGGCAAACGACCAATCAGCTCGGGCAGGGAGTCCTTTGGTCGAGCCGAGAAAAACAAACGCAACCCCTTCGTCCTTGGTGTTCTGGTAGCCGTTGAATGCGGAAACAACCACGTCCGCAAACCCGTCGCCGTTGACATCGCCGGCCGTCGCGACGCTATGGCCGACGAAGAAGGACGCTTCGTTCGATTCAAAAGTCCAGGCAGGCCACTTCTCGAGTCCCGCGCGGCTTCCCAGAAAGACCAAAGTCAACCCTTCGCACTGTTCGGGGTGGGAGGTGGCGTTGGCACCCACGATCAAATCGGCAAAACCATCGCCATTGACGTCCCCCGCCGCGAAAACAGAGTTGCCCATCAATTGCGTTGGCTGGCCACCCGTGATCGTCCAATCGGGCGCATTCGATGGGCCGAGTGGCCCACCATGATAAACATAGGCCCGCCCGGCGTTGATCTGCTCCGCTTCAAAGCCCCAGCTGCCAATGGCAAGATCCGCATAGCCATCGCCGTTGACGTCACCGATACCGTGCAGCGTGTAACCGTAGCGGCTGCCCACTTTCTCACCTTGTGGATTCCAGGCGGGCTCCTTCGCCAGGCCTTGTGGGCCGCCCAGGTAGAGCGCCACCCGTCCGGAAATGGGTTGTTCGGGCCTGTTGGGATCGCTCCGGTTCCAGGCGCCGACCAAAACGTCGGCATAGCCATCACCGTTGACATCGCCTGCGGCGGCGACGGCAAAGCCGGTGCTGCTATTCGGCTCCTCACCGGTCACCTGCCAATCTGGCTGCGACCCGGGCCCATTCGTCCCGCCGTAAAAGGCAAAAGCGCCCCCTGTGCGGCGGTGCGTCGCGCCCGGCTCGGTATAATAGGTGGCCCCCACGATGAAATCGGCAAACCCGTCGCCATTGACGTCGCCCACGCCTTCCACTTGATGGCCGAATTCGGCTGCAGACGTAGCGCAAATGGAGCGCCAGGAAGGTTCCGGCCCAATCCCGTTTGCGGAGCCAAGATAAAGCGCCGTTTCTCCAGCCGCCTCGCGCCCGCCAGCAAAGGCGCCAACCAGAACGTCGGCAAATCCATCGCCATTCACATCGCCGGCGCCCGCCACCGCGTGGCCAAAACGACCATCCGTACTCCACCCTTCCACTGTCTGGATGGTCTTCGCCAATGGGCTGGGGCGGAAGGTCCGTGGTCGCGTGGGGCGCGCAGGCGTCACCGCAGGTGGTGGGTGGATCTGGGTTGGCGATGGTTCTCGACGCGCAACTACCCAGGGATCGTTGTGTTGCGGTTCGCAACCTCCCAGCGCCAGGCCCGCAGCGGCGAGTAACCAGCTCCGGATCAGTCTGGAGAAGCATTGCTCCCCGGAGTCGGGATTGAAGATCGATCCCCCCATGAATGCCCGCTAACTCACAGAGCACCGTGGAAGGTGTCAAGTGAACTCCCTGCAGAATCGCTCGGGTAGAACATTTATACGACATCTCATGGATTGGATCGCCAGAACCCCTCCGACAGCTTCCACACAGCACATGAGACTCAGAGCACTGACTTCCCAAGTCGGCCAAACTCGCCGAACCCGGAGAACGCTGGCGTGCCTGCAAAGCACTCTAGTGCTGTTCACGATCCGATATTAGGAAGAGTGCGGCGACTCCAAGTATGAACCTGTACCAGCCCATTCACCGCTCCGCATTGCTGCTTTCCTCGCTCGTCGCCTTGCTCGGACCCGCGCAAGCTCAGGATCAGGGCGCATCCTATGTATTTGGCCAGTTCGGAGACGAATACCGGCTCACCTTGGAAGGCACGGTTGGCTTTTATTTTGGATTCCAGGGCTCGCCAGACCTGGGCCAATCCTTCACCAATGTGGCAATCGCCCTCGGTGACCCGGGGCCAACTCTGGTGCACAGGGCGGGGGAAGGAGAGATGCGGTTTTTCTTCCGGTACGAGCCGATCAGCGTCTTTGCCCCGCGCGATTCCGACCGCGACGGCATGGATGACCTCTGGGAGCTGACACACGGTCTTGATGCGCTCGATCCCACCGACGCAAGCCAAGCCAGCCCGAACATCGCAGGCCTCACGAACCTTGAAGAATATCGCCGACGTTTCGGGCTGAACGGCGAGAAGCCGCAGTTTTACAGCCGGGAGGTGAGCCTTTTCAATTTTGGTGCTCCCACCGCCCGATTCGAAGCCATATCGCGGGAACAATCGGTCTTTAACTTCGGCTCGCCTCCCTTCCGCATCGAGGCGGTGGGCCGCGAACTCTCGATCTTCAATGGCGAACGGCCACCTACGGCGGGGTATCCAGAAGCGTATTCCCGCGAAGTGAGCGTCCACAACTTCGGCGCACCGCCGTTCCGCATTGATGCCATTGGACGGGAGCTGTCGGTCTTCAATGGAGAGCGTCCTGCCATTGGAGGCTATCCCGAGGCGTATTCCCTTGAGGTGAGCCTCTTCAATTTCGGCGCCCCCACCGCCCGCGTCGAAGCCATTTCCCGCGAGGTGTCGGTGTTCAACGACGTGCCGTGAGCGAATCGCTCGTCTCTGATAGCCACCGATCCTCGGCTGCGCGCGCTTCTTCGATGACTGACCACCAACCACCGACTACATCCAGCTTCTTATTTCTCACAACCCTCACCTCCGAAACTCAAATGACCATGAAACTCAAGCACCTGTTCCAACTTGTT
>JBIKWS010000209.1:0-6478 GCA_044356195.1 Cyanophyceae cyanobacterium | reverse complement strand
GAAGGTGGCGGAGGTCTTCTCGCAGTTTACCAAGCAGGTGCAGGACACGCTTTCGCCGGCGGCTGCGCACCTGCACGCCACGGGAGATCGGGCGGCCTTGCAGGATCTGCTGGTGAACTCCACGCGTTGGAGCGTGTTGATCGCGACGCCGCTGTACCTGTTGTGTGCGTTCTATCTGGATGAACTGCTCCAATTGCTGACAGGTGACCGGATCATCGACCGCAAGACCTGGGAGGTCGGGCACGTCCTGCTGTTCTGGTATTACACCACGATCCTGACCCACAGCGTTTCGAAGCGGATCTTCATGATGACCGGGCACGAACGGGCGCTCATGTGGCTGGGCCTTGCTGAAGCCGGGGCCAACCTCGTGTTCAGCGTGGGGCTCGTGCTCTGGTTCAAGTCCGTCGTGGCGGTCGCCATCGGATCGCTCATCCCAAGCCTCTATTTCGGATGGGTCCACCTGTGGCCGTGGGTGGCGCGTGACGTCGGCATTTCCGGTTGGGTGCTGTTCCGCCGCACCGTGTTGCCGTCGTGGCTGGGCGCGATTCCGTTGCTGGCCCTGCTCATCGGGTTCCAGTTCATCACGCTCGCTCCGGGCGGCAGCGTCCGGGGTGCGATGTTCATCGAGGGAACGATTGCCGGACTGGTGGGGGCGTACGGGCTCTGGCGGTTTGGCCTGACGCCCTCGGAACGGACCTCGTTGACGAACAAGCTCGGCGGCCGGTTCCGCCGGGGTGGTGCCACGCCAGGAGCCTCGACGCCATGAGCCTCCCGTTCGTCAGCATCATCATGCGGTCGTACAACGAGGCCTGGGCGCTTCAGGGCACCCTCCCGGCGTTGAAGGCGCAGTTGCACCGCGACTGGGAGTTGATCGTCATCGATTCGGGTTCGACGGACGGATCGCAGGAGCTGATCCGGGCGATGAACCCCGCGCACTTCGTGCAGATCACGCCCAAGGAATACAACCCGAGCCGCGTGATGAACCACGGGATGCGTCTGGCGCGGGCGGAGTATGGCATCTTCCTGAACGCGGATGCGACGCCGCAAGGAACGGAGTGGCTGGGGCCGCTCGTGGAGGCGTTGCTGGATCCGAAGGTGGCCGCATGTTTCGGGCGGCAGATTCCGCGCCCCGATTGCCAGGCGGTCTTCGCCAATGATTACGACCGGTGCTTCGGGCCGAATCGTGAATCGGTCCACTGGGACCACTTCTTCAGCATGGTGAGCAGCGGGCTGCGACGGGATGTCTGGGCGAAGCGCGGCTTCCGCGAGGACCTCCAGTACGCCGAGGATGACGAGTACACGCGCTGGTGTCGGGCCCAGGGCTACGAAGTGCGCTACGTCGAGAAGTCGGTCGCGATGCACTCCCACAACTATACCGCCGAGCAGGCCTACAAGCGGTCGTTCGGTGACGCGCGCGCGATCGGGAAGGCGTGGACCGGTTCCGCAGGCGATTTCAACTGGCCGAAGACCGTCTTGCTCGGGTGGGTGAGCGATGTCCGGCATGACCTGCGGTTCTGCCTTCGGAACAGTCGCGTGGGTGAACTCGCCCATGCCGCGCGGATCCGCTGGCGCCAGCGCTGCGGAAAGCTCGCCGGTTTCCGTCAAGGGTGGTCCGAGAAGTCTGGAGGCACCGCATGAAGATCCTGGTCGTATCGAACCTGTACCCGCCGCATTACGTCGGCGGCTATGAACTCCTGTGCCAGCACATCACCGAGGGGTTGCGGCAGCGCGGGCATGACGTCCAGGTGCTGACGTCGAATCACGGCTTGGTGGCGGGAGCACCGGTTCCGGCCGAGGACCGCGTGGAGCGGTCGTTGCGCGTGCACGGGTTCTTTGGGCATCCGTGGCTGGGAATCGGTGCGCTCCGGGAATTGGAGTTCCACAACAACACGGTCCTGCGTGCGGCGGTGGAACGGTTCCAGCCCGACGTCATCCACGTGTGGAACCTGGGTGGGATTTCGAAGTCGCTCATCTTCACGCTGGCCCGGTTGGGGCGGCCCACCGCCTACTACATTTCCGATCATTGGATCGCGCGAAGCCTGCAGGCGGATGTGTGGCTGGATTGGTGGAACCGGCCGAATCCTTCCGGCAGCGCCCGGGTGCTGCGGACGGTGTGGTCGTTGCTGGGACGGCGATCGGCGTGGGATGCGGTGGCCCCGACGAATGCGGTGCGGCAGGCGCGGTTCCCGAGGATTTACTTCTGCAGCGGTGCGCTGCGCGAACTGACCCGGGCCAAGGGGTACGACGTCGGCCATGGTTCGGTGATCTACTGTCCGGTGGATCGGAAACGGTTCCATGGTGAACCGGTGGCTGCGGAGCGTGGGTTGAAGCGGTTGCTGTGGGTGGGTCGGTTGGCGGAGGACAAGGGCATCCTGACGGCGTTGAAGGCCATGCGGGCGGTGCAGGGAAAGTTTGCCGGCAAGTTGTGCGTATATGGCAAGGGCGACGCGGACTACGTGGCGATGCTGCACCGCTTCGTGGCCGAACATTCGTTGCCGGTGGAATTCAGCAGTGCCAGCGCGGCGGACATGCCGCAGGTGTACCGGTCGCATGATGCGCTGGTGTTCACCAGCGAGTGGGAGGAGCCGTTTGCGCTGACCCCGCTCGAGGCGATGGCGAGCGGGATTCCGGTGATTGGCACGCTGACGGGCGGGAGCATCGAGTTGCTCCGTCACCGTGAGAACGCGCTGACCTACAAGGCGGGCGATGCCGAGGAACTGGCGAGCCGGATCCTGGAACTGGATGCGGAACCGGCGTTGCGCGAACGCATGGCCCGGACCGCCCACGCCGAGATGGCCCGTTACGACCAACCCGTGATCACCGATCAGATCGAATCCTTTCTGGTGGAAACCGTGAAGGGCTGGAAGCCCTCGGTCCCGCCCCGATACGACGCTGCATGACCTCCCGATTCACACTGGATGGAAGCCCGGAACTGGAACAGCACCTCGGCGCGCTCTGCCAAAAGGTAGGCGAACGGATCCGGGCGATGATTCCGGCGGCCGACCTGGAAGGCGTGCTGCTCGGGGGTGGATACGGGCGCGGAGAAGGCGGCGTGTTGCGTTCGGTTGGCCGGGATCTTCCGTACAACGACCTTGAGTTCTACGTGTTCGTGAAGGGCTCGGCGGTGATGGCGGACCGACGCTGGCGTGGGCCGCTGCATCATCTGGGCGAGGAGTTGAGTCCGGAGGCCGGGCTGGAGGTGGAGTTCAAGGCGCTGACCCTCTCGAAGCTGCGGAACGCGGATCCGCAGATGTTCTATTACGACCTGGTCATCGGGCATCGCTGGGTCATCGGAGACGACAGCCTGCTGAAGGGATGTGAGCATCATCGGGACGCCTCGAAGATTCCATTGCACGAGGCGACGCGCCTGCTGATGAACCGGTGCTCGGGCTTGCTGTTCAGTGCGGAGCGGTTGGCGCGGGCGGAGTTCACTTCGGAGGATGCCGACTTCGTGGGACGCAACCATGCCAAGGCTCGGTTGGCGTTCGGTGACGCGTGGCTTGCGGCGCAAGGACAATACCATTGGAGCTGCAAGGAACGGCACGATCGCATCCGGCGATTGGCCGCCGTGGGTCCCGTGGATGCGGGCAAGGGATTGTCGACGGCGGACCTGATGCGCGAGCACGCGTCCGGCGTGCAGTTCAAGTTGTTGCCGGTGCGGACCTCGGCACCGCGCGCGTCGTTGCAGGCGGAACAGGACCGGCTCCGGCGGCTGGGTCTCGGGTTGTGGCTCTGGCTGGAATCGCGGCGGTTGGGGCGGGCCTCTGGCTCAGCAAGCGCGTATGCCCTGGATGTCGGAGACCTGTGTCCGGAGACCTCGCCCCTTCGGAATCTGTTGGTGAACCTGCGGACCTTTGGCGCGCGGGGCCTGGATCCGGAACGGTGGCTCCGCTACCCGCGCGAGCGTCTGCTGCGGTCGCTGGCGTTGCTGCTCTGGGAGCCGGCGTCCCTGCAGGATCCGGAGCTGAGGGCGTACCTCCACGCCGAGTTGCGGACGACGTCCGCAGACCTTCCCGGGTTGGTGAAGGCCTACCAACAGCTCTGGCAACGCTTCAACTGATCCCCCCATGCGCATCCTCGTCGTCTACCCGTACATTCCGTACCCCGTTGATCGCGGCACCTACCAGCGGTCGTTCCACCTGCTGCGCGAGTTGGCCCGCACGCACACGGTGGATCTCTTCGCCCTGAGCGAGAAAGGTGAGCGACTGGAGCAGCGTCCGGTGTTCGAGGCGTTCTGTGGTCGGGTGGAGTTCGAGCCGTTCGAACATCCGGAGTGGCCGCGGTTGTTCCCGGACCGACTCCTGAATCCGCTGCCCACGACGATCCTGCACTGGCGGGCAGACCATATCCGCGAGGCGCTCGGGCGTTTCATGGCGGGGCAGAAGTACGATCTGGTCCATGTGTGCGACATCGTCATGGCGCAGTACTTCCTGGAGGAACATCCGGAGGTGCGGCTGTCCGTGGACCGGAGCCGGGTCGACCTGCAGTTCCAGTTGGCGCAGCACGAGGCCATGGCCCACGGGTTGAAGCAGAAGCTGCTCGACTGGGAGAACATCTCGAAACTCGAGCGCTTCGAGAAGCGTGTGGCGGCCCGCTGCGCCATCCAGGTGTTGTGCGGTCCGGATGATGAGGTCTTCGTGCGCGAACGCATCAGCACGGAGGTTCCGCTGCTGGTGGTTGCCAATGGGGTAGACCTGGAGTTCTTCCGACCGGATTCCGCACCCGACCCGCGCGATGCGGTGCCCACCGTCCTCTTCTGCGGCGCGATGGATTACTCGCCCAATGTGGACGCGCTGCGCTGGTTCTTCGGAGAGATCCACGATCGGTTGCTCCAGCAGGTGCCCGACCTGCGCGTGTGGATTGTCGGCAAGGCCCCCGTCGACGAGGTGAAGGCCCACGGGACACGGAAAGGGGTCACGGTCACCGGAGGTGTTCCGGATGTGCGCCCTTATTACCGTCGGTCCTGGTTGCAGATCGTGCCGTTGCGGATCGGGGGTGGGACGCGGTTGAAGATTCCGGAATGCATGGCGATGCGCACGCCGGTGGTCTCGACGACGATCGGGGCGCAGGGGTTGGACCTGCGGCACGACCACGACATCCTGCTGGCGGACACCCCGGAGACCTTCGCGAAGGAAACGGCCCGGGCGTTGAAGGACGCGGCGCTGCGGGCGCACATTGAGGAGACGGGTTACCGGACGGTTCACGAACGGTTGGGATGGGGAAGGCTGGGAGCGGTGTTGGCCGAGGAATACACCCGGCGCTTTGGCGCGGGGACGACGGCGGGTTGATGGGGTGGCTGGTTCTCCAGAACGGGCCGAGGGCCGCTGGATTGACGGCCGGGGCGGAATCTGGAGGCTACGCCGGTGCGTTCGCTGCCTGAAACGCCGCACGGCCGCGCGCGCTCGGGGGCGTTGGCCGCCGGCATCTGTTATCTCCTGTGGGGATTGGTGCCCCTGTACTGGAAACCGCTTTCGGCGGTGGATCCGGTGGAGCTGATCGCGCACCGGCATTTGTGGTCGCTCGTGCTTTTGCTGCTCCTTCTGCTGGGAATGAAGGACGGCTTTGCCGAAGTGAAACGCGCGCTGGGAACGGTGCGGTCGGCGGGTCGGATGCTGCTGGGGGCGCTGCTGCTGACGACGAACTGGATGGTGTACGTCTGGGGGGTGAACAGCGGCCACATCATCGAGACGAGCCTGGGGTATTTTCTGGTCCCATTGTTCAGCGTCCTCGCCGGACGATTCCTGCTGCACGAGTCGTTGCGTCGGGTGCAATGGATGGCGGTCGGTCTGGCCGCGATCGGTGTGGGGTTGATGGTGGCGCAGGCCGCGCGGGTCCCCTGGATCGCGCTGGCGCTGGCGGGCAGTTGGGGGTGTTACGGGGTGCTGCGGAAGAGGGCGACGGTGGGAGCGATCCCGGGGTTGGCCGTGGAGACACTGCTGTTGTCGCCGGTGGCGATCGGGTTCCTGTGGTGGCGTCACACGGAGGGGACTGGGGCGTTGGGTCGTGTGGACCTGCGGACGCACCTGTTGATCCTGAGTTCCGGGGTGGTGACGGCGGTTCCGTTGCTGCTGTTTGCGTACGCGGCGAAACAGATCCGGCTCTCGACGTTGGGGTTGTTGCAGTACATCGCCCCGACGGTTCAGTTGATCCTGGGTGTGTGGGTGTATCGGGAATCGTTCGCGAGCTCTCGGTTGGTGAGCTTCGGGTTCATCTGGGTGGCCTTGGTGATATACACCGCGGACAACCTGCTCGCGCAGCGAAGGGCCCAGGCTGCCCGGGCACCGGCGGTACCCGTTGCGAAGGAATGAACGGGTCTTGCCGGAATCAGGGCTTCGCGGCGGCGCTGCGTTTGCGGCGTTGCTCGGCGACGATTTCCTGAAGTCGATCCACGGAGACGCGGTCGCCGTTGTTCTTGCCGATGTGGCGGAAGACTTCCTTGCCGTCCGGATCGAGGAGGAGGAGGGCGGGATAATGCACC
>JBIKWS010000001.1:0-22009 GCA_044356195.1 Cyanophyceae cyanobacterium | reverse complement strand
CGAGAACGCCGATCCCGCCACCCTGACCGAGATCGGCATCGAACTCCGGTTCCGTAATGAGGCCGGCGATGATGTCGCGACGCTATTCGGGCTCCGTCCTCCCGAAATCTCCGGAATCACCGCCATCGACGGCCACGGCACCCTCGCCGGCAACACCACCGGCAAGTCCACCTGGGTCCTGATCCCGACCCGCGATGCTGCCGGAACAACGCCGATCGTCTATCGCATCGGCGGCTCGCTGCGCTACCGCCACAACGGAGTGCTCGTCACCGTGCCCCTCGCCGACGTGCCCATCACGGTCTATCCGCAGCCGCTCCTCAGCCTCCAGTACTTCCATCAGCGCGACGTCTACTCGGATGATCCGTTCACCCCGGAGGTCGAACCCAGCATCCCGTATGCGCTCGGAATCTTTGTCCGGAACTCCGGTGCCGGTGAGGCCCGCAACTTCCGCATCACCTCCGCCCAACCCCAGATCGTCGAGAACGAGCGCGGCCTCCTGATCGACTTCCAACTCATCGGCACCGAGGTCGCCGGCGAATCGATCCAGCCCTCGCTCACCGCCAACTTCGGCTCGATCGCCCCCGGCGACACCGAGGTCGCCCGCTGGCTCTTCACGTCGTCCCTTCAGGGCCTCTTCATCGATTACAGCGCCCGGTTCGAACACATCGACGGACTTGGCAATCCGCGCCTCTCGCTGATCGACGAAGTCTCCATCCATGAAATGATCCGTCAGGTCGAAGCCCAGGGCGCATTCAATGACGGCAAGCCGGACTTCCTGGTCAACGACGTTCCCGACCTCAACGACCTGCCCGATCGACTTTACCTGAGCGATGGTTCCACCAATGACGTCGAAGTCATCGCCCTCGCCTCCGTCGACAGCACGCCGTCCACCTCGGATCTTGAGGTCGAACTCACCGCATCGCCGGTCAGCGGATGGGTCTACCTGCGCGTCCCCGAGCCTTCCGATGGCAACCTCCAACTGCGTCGCATCGTCCGTTCCGACGGTGTTGAACTGCCTCTCGACAAGCTCTGGTGGACCACGGATCGCACCTTCATCGGCATGGGATTGCGCCCCGTCCTGGAGAACATCCTCCACGTCCTCGACCATGATTCCACGGGGCGCTACACGCTCCATTACGTGGACGCGCCCCCGGTGGATGGCACGGCTCCAACAAGCCAGGTCTCGGTTCTACCCGCACAGAGTGCCGCAGACATCGCCGTCAACTGGACGCAATCGGATGACTCCAGTGGCGTTGCCGGCGTCGACCTGTTCGTCTCCGTCGATGACGGTCCTTTCAACCTCTGGCTGTCCGACTCGCGCCTGAGCGGATCCCTCTACCGCGGAACGGTCGGACGTCGCTACGCTTTCTACAGCGTGGCCCGCGATGTCGCAGGGAACCGGGAGGAAGCCCCAGCGTCCGCCGACGCCGCCACCTTCGTGGCCTTCCAGACCCGTGGCCCATCCCTGTCCAGTGTCCCGAACCAGATCGTCGCGGAGGACGGGATCCTTGAAGGCCTCTCGATCACGGTGACCGATCCGGACACCCCCCTCGACCTCGTCAGCCTGACCGCGGAATCTTCCGTGGATACGGTCATTCCCACCGGCGGCATCACAATCGAAGGTAATGGTTCGCCACGGACCCTTCGGATCGTCCCAGCCGCCAACCAGCATGGCGTGGTCCAGATCACCCTCCGTGCCTCGGACGGGGTGGAGTCCTCCACCCGTGTCTTCACCGTGACCGTTGAACCGCGCAACGACACGCCGGTCGCCCGCAATGACACGGCCACGGGTCGCCCGCGACAATCGCTCCGGATCCCGATGATCCAGTTGCTGTCGAATGACACCGACGTGGATGCGGACACGCTCACTGTTTCCGCAGTTGCCGCCACCAGCGAAGCCGGCGGCAGCGTCCGACTCGCGGGTGCCTGGGTCATCTACACCCCGCCCACGCCGTCACCGGCGACTGATCGGTTCACCTACACCGCATCGGATCCTTCCGGCGCCACCGCCACCGCGAGCGTCGAAATCACCCTCGACGGGAATCAGGGTTCGACCCTCAGCGTGGTCTCGATCGTGCCGACCCCCGGCGGCCAGATCGTGATCGAGTTCGTGGGTATCCCGAACCGGACCTACGCCATCCAGAGATCCCCGAGCCTCACCAGCCCGGCCTGGACAACACTTGGCTCCCTCGTGGCCGATCGCTTCGGCCGATTCACCTTCACCGACACAACCCCGCCCTCCGGCGAGGCCTACTACCGCACCGTCGACACCACCACTCCCTAAGGTACCGTCGCCAATAGGAACTCTCCATGAACCCCTCCATGAACCTGCGCCTCCCGTGGCCGACTGCTGCCGCCTGCCTGATGTCGCTCCCCCTCCAGGCGGCCCTGCTGGAGTTCCCCGTCAACGAAGCCGTACCCGATGGCCTCGGGTCCGGCGTCGCCGACACACGCACCGTCGCTGGCCTGCCCACCTCGGTCCTGGACCTGCGCATCCGCCTCAACCTTGCTGGAGCCGCGCTGGGCGGGATGATCAACGGCGACATCTACGCCACCGTGGCCTACGAAAGTACCCCCGGTCAGATTGATGCCTTCACCGTCCTCCTGAACCGTGCCGGTCGCTCCGCATCCAATCCCGACGGTTACTTCGACAATGGCTTCAACGTCTCCTTCACGGTCGCTGGTGCAGACATCCACACCTATCAGGACTCCGTCATCCCGGCTCCCTTGTCCCCCCTCACCGGGGAATGGTCGCCGGACGGACGCGAAACCGATCCCGGCCTGAGCCTCGATACAGACGTCCGCACCGCCGGCCTCGGCGGGTTCCAGTCCATCAATCCCAACGGACGCTGGACGCTCTTCGTGGCCGACCTTGTTCCCGGCGGCGAAGCCGGACTCGTCAGCTGGGGCATCGAGTACACCCCCGTGCCGGAACCCGGCCATTGGGCTGCCTTCGCCGGACTGGGCCTGGTTGGATGGGCCATCCTCCGTCGCCGCCCTTGAACGCAGGCCCCGGAATCCTCCAGACTCTCCCCATGCTCCGTCCTCTCGCCCGATTCATTGCCGCCCTCGCGTGCCTTCAAGCCGCGGTGGGCTTCGCCGCCGACAAGGAAATCGTCCTCTGCGCCGGTCGTCCCAGCCACGGCCGAGGCGACCACGAGTTCCGCGCCGGATGCCTGCTCCTCGCCGAATGCCTCAACAAGGTCCCCGGCATCCATGCCACGGTCGTGTCGAACGGCTGGCCCACCGATGTCTCCGTCTTCAACAACGCCTCCGCAGTCCTGCTCTACGCCGACGGCGGCGACGGTCACCCCGCCATCAAACCCGAGCGCCTGAAACTCCTCGATGAACTCGCGAAGAGGGGCGTCGGCATCGGTGCCGCCCACTACGGCGTCGAAGTCCCCAAGGGCGATCCGGGTCTGGCCATGCTCCGTTGGACGGGTGGTTACTTCGAAACGTTCTGGAGCGTGAACCCGCACTGGACCGCGGACTTCAAGTCCATCCCCAAGCATCCTGTCACGCGCGGCGTCCAACCCTTCGCCATCAATGACGAGTGGTACTACCACATGCGGTTCACGCCGGACCTCGCCGGGGTCACTCCCATCCTGAGCGCCATCGCGCCGGACGAGACCATGAAGCGCCCCGATGGTCCCCATTCCGGGAATCCCTGGGTCCGGGCCTCCGTCGCGAAGCACGAACCACAGCACCTGATGTGGGTTCTCGAACGACCGGACGGTGGTCGTGGCTTCGGTTTCACCGGCGGTCACTACCATCGGAACTGGAACCATCCCGATTTCCGCAAGGTCGTCCTCAACGCCCTCGTGTGGATCGCCAAGGCCGAAGTACCCGCAGGTGGCATCGAATCCACCGTCACCCCCGAACTCCTCAAGGCAAACCTGGATCCGAAGTAGTCGCCTCCCTGCTTGCCTTTTCCATCACTGCTGCCCATCGTCGCCGCGAAATTGAATCAGACAACCCCGCGCGTGCGCGGGGCCTTTTTTCTTCATTATGAGCGAACCGCAGGATCTGACACTGGACCTCGAAAAGGCGTTTCTTCCGGCCTGGGCACAGAAGCCCGCCGACCCGAACCGATTTGCACGTTACGAAGGCCGTGACGACAACCGCCGCGATGATCGCGGCCCCCGACGCGATGGCGGCCGATCCTTCGGCGGCGGCGGCGGTGGTGGTGGTGGCGGTCGCCCCTTCGGCGGCGGCGGCCCGGGTCGTGGTCCCGGTGGACCTGGAAGGGGTCCTGGTGGACCCGGCCGTGGACCCGGTGGTCCTGGCGGCTTCGGTGGCCCCGGTGGTCCCCGCCCCGGCACGCCGCGAAACATGGGCGGCGGTGCTCCTGGCGGAAACCCCAGCGGCGGCCCGCTGACCTGGGATCCCGCCAGTGGTGCCCCCCGGCCCGAGCGTCGGGACGGAGGACGTGATGGAGGTCGTGATGGCGGCCGCGGACCGCGCCGTCGTGATGAGCGTGATTTCCGTCCGGAACCGCTGATCCCCGTCGAGTGCACGTTTACGCCCGAACCCAACGGCGTGACTTCCCTCGCACGCCAGATCCGGCTCAGCTGCCGCGCGTTCCCCCTCTTCGAGGTCGCCGGCCTGGTCATCCAGAAGCCCGATCGCTACGACGTCACCTTGCGCGTCATCAAGGGCAAGGACGGCAAACCCCAGCAACCGCTGCTGGTCTGCTCGATCGACGACACCGTCTGGCTCAGTGAGGCCGACGCCGTCGCCCACATCCTCACGGTGCATTTCGACATGTTCGACTCGGTCGAAAAGATGCCGACCGAGCCCCCCAAGGGTACCTACACCTTCGTCGCCCAGTGCGGCATCAGCGGTGAGATCCTCGGCCCGCCGAATTACCACGGCTACCAGGAGAAACTCCGCCTGCTGCATTCCGAACGCTTCAACCGGATGCCGTTCGAGGTCTTCAAGGCCCGCGTCCGGATCGTCAAGGACGAGTCCGTCGTGAAGAAATGGCTCGAAAGCCAGAGCTTCCGATCCGAATTCACGACCCTCAACGTTCCGGAGCCCATGAAGCTTGGCTCCCGCGAGGAAGTCGAACAGCACTTCCGCGACACCCACCTCGGGGTCCTCGTCCGCAGCGTCGATCAGATCATGCTGAAGCGGGAGAACATCGCCAAGCTGCCGCAACCGCTGCAGGCCCTTGTGCGCGTCAGCACTGATCGCGAACGCCGTTTCCCGATCCGCGTTGCCACTGCGCTCAGCAATGCCTTCGCCCAGGCCGGCCTCCAATTCTTCAAGCGGGACAAGACCATTGTCCATGTGGCCGTTGCCCGGCCCCACTACCTGGACCTCGAAACCCAGGTCGTGTCGGAGGGCGTGAAGCGCATCATCAGCTACATCCAGGCCAATCCGAGCACCAGCCGGAAGGCGCTGATCGACACCCTCGCCCCGCTCCCTGTAGTGGTGGCGCCCGCCGCAGAACCCGCTCCGGCCCCGGCCGAGGGCGAAGCCGCTGCGGCGCCTGCCGCCCCCGCTGCACCGACCTCAACGCCTGAGCGCGAAGCAGTCCTGACCGATCTCCATTGGCTGCTCCATCAGGGCCACGTCATCGAGTTCGCCAGCGGAACCGTCGAGCTGGCCAAGAAGCCCGCTGCCAAGCCTGAACCCGCTCCGGGTGCCAAACCCGGAAGCCCGGCGCAGGGCGGACAGCCCGGCCAGCAACAGGGACAGCAGCAAGGCCGCCAACCCCGCAAGGAAGGCAACAACGAACGCCGCGAACGCGGACCACGTCAGGACCGCACGCCTTGGTCGCGCAAGCACGGGTTGATGCCGGTGACCACACCGGGTTATCCCGCCTACACCGCGGTGCCCCAGCTCGCCGGTCTCTGAGCTTTGGCTCCCACTTCAGGCGGCACCCTCTGGGGTGCCGCCTTTTTCATGACTCCATCCCCTTCCCGTGCCCACACCCACCGCATTCCTGATCGCCGGCGATCCCAGTGGCGATCAACTGGCCGGTGAGGTCATTCGCGAATGGCGTCAGCGCGCGCCCTCCACCCGGTTCATCGGTGCGGGTGGCCCGTCCATGGCCGCGGCAGGCGCAGAGCTCTCCCTGGACCTGACCCAGCACGCCGTCATCGGGTTGTGGGAAGTTCTTCGTCGATACCTGACCTTCCGCCGGTTGTTCCACCAACTCCTCGATGAATGCATCGCCGCACGCCCGGATGTCGTCGTGGGCGTCGACTATGGGGGATTCAATCTCCGCTTCGCCGCCGCTCTCCGTGAGCGCACCAACGGCGGCGATTGGCATCCGAAGATCGTTCAGTTCGTGTCCCCACAGGTCTGGGCGTCGCGGCCCGGCCGTGCCCAGCAACTCCAGAAAAACAACGATCTCCTGCTGTCGATCCTTCCCTTCGAACGGGAGTGGTACGCGCGTCACGCGCCCGGACTTCGGGTGGAATTCGTCGGCCATCCACTGGTGGATCGCCACGCCGGGACGCCGACGGAACCCATCACTTCGAGTGTTCCGCGCCTCCTGCTCCTGCCGGGGAGCCGGACCGCCGAAATCCAACGCCATCTGCCGGTGCTGCTCAGGACGTTGGAGCAGATCCGGGCAACGATGCCGGTCGAGGCGCAGTTGATCCTGCCAAGAGCGGATCTGGTTCCCCTCGCCCGATCACTGGGTGCCGGTGTGAATGGAGCACCGGAACCACAGGTCGGCGGCCTTCCAGAGGCTCTCAGACGAGCCACGCTTGCCTTGGCTTCCACGGGAACCGTGACGTTGGAGTGTGCCTGGTTCGGCGTTCCGACCCTGGCCCTGTACCGGACCTCCTGGCTCACCTATCAGATCGGGCGTCGTGTCATCACCGTGAAGCACCTCGCCATGCCCAACCTCCTTGCTGGCGACACCGTGATGCCGGAATTCGTCCAAGGTGACGCCACCCCGGAACGTCTCTCGCAAACCGCGATCGCCTGGCTCAAGGACCCCACGATGCTCTCTCTGGCCCGCCGCGCGCTGCGGAACGTTGTCGCCCAACTCGGCGCACCGGGTGCCCCCGGACGTGTCGTCGATCACATCCTCAACTTGCTGGATCCAACGAAAAACCCGGGGCCCCAACGTGTGTTGAGGAACCCGGGCTGAATCAAGAGGAGGCCTGGCTCAAGGCAGGCTCGTCTCACCCATCAGGTAGCGATCGCATTCACGCGCCGCTCCACGACCTTCATTGAAGGCCCACACCACGAGGCTCTGGCCTCGACGGCAATCGCCCGCGGCAAACACCTTGGGAATCGTGGTGGTGTACTTCCCGTGCTCCGCCTTGATGTTCGAACGGGGATCCCGATCGACGCCCAGCGACTCCAACAGGGGCTGTTCAGGCCCGAGGAATCCCATGGCCAGCAAGACCAACTGGGCCGGCACAACACGATCCGTACCCGGAACGTCCACCGGAATGAACTGCCCCTTCTCGTTCTTCTCCCACTTGATCTGCACCAAGTGGACACCGGCCAGCCTGCCGTCCGAGTCCGCAACGAACTTCTTGGCGGTCGTCAGGTAAACACGCGGATCGGCGCCAAACTTCGCCGCCGCTTCCTCCTGACCGTAATCCATCTTGTAGACCTTCGGCCATTCGGGCCACGGGTTGTCTCCCGCACGCTCTTCGGGCGGACGGGGCAGGATCTCCACCTGGACCAGGCTCTTGCACCCATGGCGCATCGAGGTGCCCACGCAGTCGGTACCGGTGTCGCCGCCACCAATGATCACCACGTCCTTGCCCTCGGCAGAAATCGGAGGCGTGGACTTGTCCAGCAGCGCCTTCGTGTTCCCGTGCAGGAACTCCATGGCGAAATGAACCCCGGCCAGCGAACGGCCTTCGATCGGCAAATCACGCGGCTTGGTCGCCCCGGTGCACAGCACCACCGCATCGAAGTCCTCCAACAGCTGCTGCGAAGTGATGTCCTTGCCAACCTCGCAGTTGCAGCGGAAGGCAACGCCCTCCTTCTCCATCTGCTTCAATCGGCGTCGAACCACCCTCTCCTTGTCCAGCTTCATGTTCGGGATGCCGTACATGAGCAACCCACCCGGACGGTCCGCACGCTCAAACACCGTCACCCAGTGCCCGGCCCGGTTCAGCTGTGCCGCGGCACACAACCCGGCAGGACCGGATCCGACGACGGCGACCTTCTTGCCGGTGCGCTTCTTGGGAGCCTCCGGCTTCACCCAACCTTCTTCCCATCCCTTGTCGATGATCGAGACCTCGATGTTCTTGATGGTCACCGGGGGTGCGTTGATTCCCAACACGCACGATCCTTCGCACGGCGCCGGGCAGACACGGCCTGTGAACTCAGGGAAGTTGTTGGTCTTGTGAAGCCGATCCAATGCCTCCCGCCATCGACCACGGAACACCAGATCGTTCCACTCCGGGATCAGGTTGTTGATCGGGCATCCGCTCGCCATGCCGCTGATCAGCGACCCGTTATGGCAGAAGGGAATGCCGCAATCCATGCAGCGCGCACCCTGCTGGCGGAGGCGGTCCTCCTCCATGTGCTCGTGGAACTCGTTCCAGTCGCGGATGCGCTTTACGGCGGTACGGTCCAGCGGCAGTTCGCGGACGTACTCAAGGAATCCTGTGGGCTTGCCCATGTCTCAGTCTCGTTCGGATTAAGTCAGTTGGTTTTCTTCCCTCGTTGGTCCGGCGATCAACCGCCACCAACGCGCGCGGCGTCCTTGGAGTTGACCTCGAAGGCACGGTTCAGGGCGTCGTCGCCCGTCAACCCGTCCGCTTCCGCCTTCTTGATGGCCGCAAGCACCCGCTTGTAGTCCTTCGGCATCACCTTCACGAACTTCGGCACATAGCTATCCCAGGCACTCAAGACCTGAGCCGCCCGTGTGCTCTTCGTGTTGATGGCATGCTCCTCGATGATTGCCTTCAATTCGGCAGCGTCATCCGGATCCAACTTCTCCAGACCGACCATCTGCTGGTTGCAGCGCTTCCCGAAGTCACCTGCCTCGTCCAGGACGTAAGCCACACCACCGGACATGCCAGCAGCGAAGTTCCGGCCCGTCGGCCCCAGAATCACAACCCGGCCACCGGTCATGTATTCGCAACCGTGGTCACCCACGGCCTCGACCACCGCCGTCACACCCGAGTTCCGGACACCGAAGCGCTCACCAGCCATGCCCCGGATGTACACTTCGCCCCGCGTCGCGCCGTAAAGCGCCACGTTGCCAACGATCATGTTGTGCTCGGCCACGAAGGTGCTGGCCGCCGGTGGGAAGAGGATCAGCTTGCCGCCGCTCAACCCCTTGCCGAAGTAGTCGTTGGCATCGCCCTCCAGCAGGAACGTCATCCCCGGTGGCAGGAATGCACCGAAGCTCTGGCCGGCGCTCCCTTGGAACGTCAGGTGGATCGTATCCTCAGGAAGTCCCTGCGCACCATGAGCACGGGTCACTTCGCTGCCGGTGATCGTACCCACCACGCGGTTCACGTTCCGGACGCGGACGGTCTCGCGGACCTTCTCGCCCTTCTCGATGGCGGGGCGGCACAACTCCAGCAACTTCGTCAGGTCCAGCGACCGATCAATGCCGTGGTCCTGGGTCATCTGGCAATAACGCCCGACTTCGGTGCCGACGTCCGGCTGGTACAGGATCTTGCTGAAATCGACGCCCTTGGCCTTCCAGTGCTCGACCGCGCGACGCGCTTCGAGGCGATCCGTGCGGCCCACCATCTCGGTGATCGTCCGGAAACCCAGTGAGGCCATGACCTCACGCACTTCCTGGGCGATGAACTTCATGAAGTTCACCACATGCGCAGGATCACCAGTGAACCGCTTTCGCAGTTCGGGGTCCTGCGTCGCAACGCCGACCGGACAGGTGTTGAGGTGACAGACGCGCATCATGATGCAGCCGAGAGAAACCAGGGGCGCCGTTGCGAACCCGAACTCCTCGGCACCCAGCAACGCGGCAATCACCACGTCGCGACCGGTCTTCAACTGACCGTCGGTCTCGACCACGATCCGCGAACGGAGGTTGTTCAGGACCAGCGTCTGGTGGGTCTCGGCGAGACCGAGCTCCCAGGGAATGCCGGCGTGCTTGATCGACGTCTGCGGCGACGCACCTGTCCCTCCATCGTATCCAGAGATCAGGACAACGTCGGCATGCGCCTTCGCGACGCCCGCCGCGACGGTGCCAACACCAACCTCGGAAACCAGCTTCACGCTGATCCGGGCGTGCCGGTTCGCGTTCTTCAGGTCGTGGATCAACTCCGCGAGATCCTCGATCGAGTAGATGTCGTGATGCGGCGGAGGCGAGATCAGTCCCACGCCCGGGGTTGAATGGCGCGTCTTCGCGATCCACGGGTAGACCTTGCCACCCGGCAACTGCCCGCCCTCACCCGGCTTCGCGCCCTGCGCCATCTTGATCTGGATCTCACGCGCATTGACCAGGTAATGGCTCGTGACACCAAAGCGTCCGGAGGCCACCTGCTTGATCGCCGAACTCTTGGAATCACCATTCGGCATCGGCACGTAGCGCTCGGGATCTTCCCCGCCTTCGCCCGTGTTGGACTTCCCACCGATCCGGTTCATGGCGATCGCCATCGCCTCGTGTGCTTCCTTCGAGATGGAACCGTAGCTCATGGCCCCCGTCTTGAAGCGCTTCACGATCTCGTCGACGCTTTCGACCTCTTCGATCGGAATCGCCGATGCCGGCTTGAAGTCCAGCAACCCGCGCAATGTGCACCAGTTCTTGAACTGCTCGTCCACCTGCTTCGAGTAATCCTTGAAGGCCTTGTAATCGGCGTTGCGGACCGCCTTCTGCAGGCGATGCACCGTCTCCGGATTGAAGAGGTGATACTCACCCTCACGACGCCATTGATAACGGCCGCCCACATCCAGCGTAGGGGTCTTCGGCTTCCGCTCGGGGAACGCCTTCAGGTGGCGCGCCTCGACCTCGCCCGCGATCTCCTCCATTCCGATGCCCTCGACGCGCGTCGAGGTCCAGGTGAAGTACTTGTCGACCACCGACTCGCTGATGCCGACCGCTTCGAAGATCTGAGCGCCACGGTAGGACTGGATGGTGGAGATGCCCATCTTGGAGGCGACCTTCACCACGCCCTTCACGGCCGCTTTCACGAAGTTCTTGCAGGCGGTCTTGTGATCGACGCCCACGAGCAAGCCCTGGCTGATCAGGTCCTCGATCGATTCAAAGGCCAGATAGGGATTGATTGCACCGCAGCCATAGCCCAGCAGCAGCGAGAAATGGTGCACTTCCCGCGGTTCACCGGATTCCAACACCAACCCAACACGCGTGCGGGTGCCCTTGCGGATGAGATGGTGATGCAGACCGCTCACCGCCAGAAGTGCGGGAATCGCTGCATTCTTGGGACCCACTCCGCGATCCGAGAGGATCAGGATGTTGAAACCCTCCTCGATCGCCTTGCTGGCCTTCTTGAACAGGTCGCTCAGCGCCTTCTCAAGCCCCTTAGCCCCCTTCTCCACCTTGTACAGGATCGGAAGCGTGATCGAGCGATAGCCCGATTGGTCCATGTGCTTCAGCTTCGCGAACTCCTCGTTCGTCAGCACCGGATTCTTGAGCTTGATCAGGTGACAGCTCTCGGGTTCCGGATTCAGCAGGTTGCCCTCGGAACCAATGGTCGTTTCCGCACTGGTCACGATCTCCTCGCGGATACAATCGATCGGCGGGTTCGTCACCTGCGCGAACAACTGCTGGAAATAGCTGTAGAGCAGCTGGGACTGGTTCGAGAGCACAGCCAACGGCGTGTCGGTACCCATCGAGCCGACGGCTTCCACACCGTCACGGGCCATGGGGATCATCAGCATCCGCAGGTCCTCGAAGGTGTACCCGAAGGCCTGCTGCCGCTGCACCACCGAGGCGCGTTCACCGTCCTGCTCCTTCGAGATCTCAGGAAGCTGGCTCAGGTCGATCAGGTGCTGGTTCAGCCAATGACGATAGGGCTGCTCCTGCGCGATCTCCTCCTTGATCTCCTCGTCCGCGACAATGCGACCAAGCTCGGTGTCGATGTAGAACATCCGACCCGGCTGCAATCGTCCCTTCTCACGAATGTTTTCCGGAGCGATGTCGAGGACGCCCACTTCGGATGCCATGATGACGTGGTCATCCTTGGTGACGTAATAGCGCGAAGGCCGGAGCCCGTTGCGGTCCAGTGAGGCACCGATGCGCACGCCGTCGGTGAAGGCGATACAGGCAGGGCCATCCCACGGCTCCATCAGACAGGAATGGTACTCGTAGAACGCCTTCTTCTGATCGCTCATCGACTCGTGGTTCGACCACGGCTCGGGGATCATCATCATCATTGCATGCGGCAATGAGCGACCGGCGAGAACGAGCAGTTCGAGGACGTTGTCGAACATCGCCGAATCGCTACCATGCGGATCCACCACCGGCAGGACCTTCTGGATGTCCTCGCCAAACAGGTCGCTGGTGAACAGCGCCTCGCGGGCATGCATCCAATTGATGTTGCCCCGCAGGGTGTTGATCTCGCCGTTGTGCGCGATGTAGCGGTACGGGTGAGCCCGGTTCCAGCTCGGGAAAGTATTCGTCGAAAAGCGCGAATGCACCAGTGCCAGCGCCGTGGTCATCGCGGGATCGCGCAGGTCCGGGAAGTACTTGCCGACCTGATCGGTCAGCAGCATGCCCTTGTAGACCAGCGTCCGGCTCGACAACGAACAGACGTACCAATATTGGCTGCCGTCCATCGTGGAGCAGCGGATCTCGTTGAACGACCGCTTGCGGATCACATACAGCTTCCGCTCGAAAGACAGGGTGTCCTGCACATCCGATCCCCGTCCGATGATCGGCATGCACATCCAGGGCTCCGAAGCCTTGGCGGTATCTCCCAGCGAGGAATTGTTCGTGGGAACCGTACGCCACCCCAGGAATTCCTGTCCCTCGGAGTTGACGATTTTCTCGAAGGCCAGTTCGACCTTGCGCCGCTGCTTGGGATCGCGCGGGAGGTAGACCAGACCCGTGCCGTATTGTCCCGCGGCAGGAAGCTGGATGCGGGACTGCGAGCAGGCCGCCACCAGGAAATCGTGCGGCATCTGGATCAGGATGCCCGCACCGTCACCGGTGTTGACTTCCGAACCGCATGCGCCCCGGTGGTCCAGGTTGTTGAGGATCTGGAGCCCCTGCTCCACCAAGGCATGCGATTTTTTCCCACGGATGTTCGCCACGAACCCGACGCCACAAGCGTCGTGTTCCTGACTCGGATCGTAAAGGCCCTGCTTGGCGGGCGCCTCGGCCCGCGGGGTGATGCGCTTCCGCGCCGTTCCATGTTCCATGCTCATGATGACTGCGACGCCCGAGTAAAAGCGACCCGGACAAGATTCCGAAAGAACTTTCCTCCATTCGGGGGACATTCTGTTGAAATTTTCCCGGATCGATCGGTTTGGTTCACCCGTAGACGGGATCTTGAAGCCTGCAACCCAATCCGTCCCAAACCTGAACTCCCATTGTTTGGCTTTCCTCCGCGCCCTCACGTCGCCACCTTGGGCGCATGGTACACGTCGGCATCGGTTACGATGTCCATGCATTGGTCCAAGGGCGGCGCCTCGTGCTCGGGGGCGTCGAGATTCCCCACACGCACGGCCTCGACGGACACTCGGACGCCGATGCGCTCCTGCATGCCATCACGGATGCCGTGCTGGGAGCCATCGGCGAGGTCGACATCGGGCACCTCTTTCCCAACACGGACGAACGCTGGCGCAACGCGCCCAGCCGGATCTTTCTGGAGGAGGCCGCCCGCCGGGTGCGCGCCCGCGGTGGCCGCATCGTGAACGTTGACGCCTCCCTCATCGCCGAGCGCCCCAAGATCTTTCCGCACATCACCGCCATGAAACAGCATATCGCCGAGGCCCTCGGCGTCCCGGTCACCAAGGTCGGGGTCAAGGCCACCACCAACGAGAAGCTTGGGTTTGCCGGCCGGGAAGAGGGCATCGCCGCGATGGCCGTCGCTTCCATAGACCTGCCCGAAGAAGCGGGCTGACGTCGCCAATCCAAAACCTGCACCCTACAACCCGACCGCATACCCCTTTCCAAATCACATGGGAGCCAAGGCAGACATCGGATGGACCACACCGGGCGAGGACGGCCTCAAGCGTCACGTCTACGCGCAGCACATCGGCGACCGATGGGCGTTTTTCGAACGTCCGCGCCGTCGCGGTCGTGATGTCGAATGGGTTCCCATGCCCGAACCGCCCCTGTCCGACTGGCTCGAACTCCTCGACGCCCTCGAACGGGGTCACGTCCGACGACGCTACAAGCCCAAGGACATCATCGCGTTGAAGAAGCGCATCCGCGAACTGTTCCCGGAGCACCGCTTCAGTACACCCGCACATCCAGCCACCGCCGAACCATGCCCAGAGCCAGAAAATCCAGACGCCCCCTGATCCTCGTCACGCCGAGTTCCCAGGCCGCCGGCGCGGAGTTCGATGACCCGAGCATCAGCCTCTCCCTGCGTTACTCCAACGCGGTTTTTCAAGCCGGTGGCATGCCCTGGATCCTGCCGGCCACATCGGACGCCGGGATCGTGGCTGAAGCCATCGACCGCTGCGACGGGGTGCTCTTGAGCGGCGGCGACGACATCAGCCACCAGATCCACCGGGCGGACGCCGCCCCGGAACTACGCGCCAAGTGCGGCGCCCCCGACGTTCCGCGGGATGTCTTCGAATTGCTGGTGTTGCAGACGCTCTTCGCGGAACCGCGGCCGCTGCTCGCTGTCTGCCGCGGCCACCAACTCATGAACGTGGCCCTCGGTGGAACGCTCCATCTGGACCTCGCCACGGAGGCACCTTCCGAAGTGCCCCACAACGCCTGCGACCGCAAAGACCAACCGGTCCATCCTCTGGCCCTCGATCCCAAGTCGCTCCTCGCGCGGATCAGTGGAAAGAAGTCCCTCCGGGTGAACAGCACGCATCATCAAGGCATCGACCAACTCGCGCCGGAACTCCGCCCCGTGGCTGTGGCACCGGACGGTTTGGTGGAGGCCACCGAGTTTGCCGAGGGAGCCGAGGGCTTCCTGCCGTGGTTCATTTCCGTTCAATACCATCCCGAGCGTCTGGCTCCGCGGCATGCCGTTCATCGCAAACTCCTCGAAGCCTTCGTCAAGGCCAGCGCCAAACCCCGATGAACAACCTCCTCTCACGCTGCTGGGTGTCCTTGCTGGCTTGCGGCCTGTTCATGGCGACCGGCCTGATGGCCGCGCCACCGGCCCCTGACCCCCTCTACACGGAACGCCCCGGGTCGATCGACGGCACCGGAAAATGGTTTCTGGGCCGCGAAATCGCCCACTTCATGACCCATCACGGGGCCACGTGGCTCGAACGTCCGGAGCGGGAAACCGAGGAACGACCGCGCATCCTGCTGGATGCCCTTGCCCTCAAGCCCGGCCAGACCGTGGCGGATGTGGGTGCCGGCTCCGGTTACTTCACCTGGCGCCTGGCGCAGCGCGTCGGCCCCACCGGCCGCGTTTACGCCACGGACATCCAGCGCGAGATGATCACCATCCTCCGCACGAACATGACGGCGCGCGGCCTCACCAATGTCGTCCCGATCCTTTCCCTCCCGGATGATCCCCGACTGCCAACCAACAGCGTCGACCTGATCCTCCTCGTCGACGTGTACCACGAGTGCGATTTCCCATACGAAATGGTCCGTGGCATGGCCGCGGCCCTGAAACCCGGCGGACGCCTGGTGCTCGTCGAATACCGCGGCGAGGACCGCTGGGTGCCCATCAAGCCCCTGCACAAGATGACCGAGGCACAGGTCCGTCGCGAGATGGCCCTGCACGATCTGGAATGGGTGGCCACCGGACGCGAACTGCCGCGCCAGCACATCCTGGTCTTCCGGCGTCCGCCCGTCCTTCCCCGTTAAGGCTCATTCCCGACTCTGCCCCCGGCGCAGCGTTTGCTGATCCCGCAACCGTGCGAAACACTGCTGACGACCTCACACCGAGCATCCTGCCGCCAAACGCCACGGCGGTTGCCGGGCCAGGCGCGGCCGCGTTTCGCACCACCCATTGGAGTGTCGTCCAACTCGCGGGATCCGGCGGTTCTCCCGAAGCACAGGCAGCCATGGCTGCCCTTTTCCGAGCGTATTGGTATCCGGCCT
This sequence comes from Cyanophyceae cyanobacterium, assembly GCA_044356195.1. Lineage (GTDB taxonomy): Bacteria > Verrucomicrobiota > Verrucomicrobiia > Limisphaerales > UBA9464 > UBA6176. The sequence continues at coordinate 5,895 of JBIKWS010000001.1, read as the reverse complement.
ACGCCTTCGTGCGACGCTCCGGACATGACTCCGCGACGGCCCAGGATGTCGTCCAGGAAGTCTTCCTCGCCCTCGTGAGCAAGGAGCAACTCGCTTCGGTGGGTCCCGGCCGCGGCCGCTTCCGATCCTATCTTCTCGCGGCCATCAACCACCACCTCGCCAATGAGTGGAACCGTCGCCATTCCCAGAAGCGCGGCGGCGGAGCGCCCCATGTCACCCTCGACTCCCTCGCTGCAGAAGACCTCTACTCCTCCGAACCCATCGAGCAGCGCACGCCAGAACTCCTGTTTGATCGCCGCTGGGCCCTGACCTTGCTCGATCGCGCCTCGGCGGCCCTCGAAAACGAATGGAAGATTGCGGGCAAGTCCGCCTCCTTCCTCCGTCTCCAACCTTACCTCGCGGGCGATCACGACGCGCCTCCGTACGCCGAGACGGCCGCCGCCCTCGACTCCAATGAGGGGGCCGTCCGTGTTGCGATCCATCGCCTGCGCCGACGCTACCGTGAACTCGTCCGACAGGAGATCGCCGCAACCGTCGACAACCCGGACGAGATCGACGACGAGATCCGCTACCTGATGCAGATCCTCCGCAGTGCTCCCTGACGGAGCGTTACTCCACGCCGAGCCGGTAGAACCACGGTTGCGCGTCAGACACCAGTTCAGCATCGGAAAGACGGTTCACGGGAGGCGTTGCCTCCAGGCCTTGGCGCCACACGGCGTAAGGTCCCGCGAGCGTTCGGCTGCGCCAGATCGAATAGCGACGGCCGGCCACGCTCGACCACTCCAGCGGGAATCCGCTTTCGGTTGCGAACCCCAACCGCAGCACCGAACGCGCGTCCAGGGGATCCGTCCCCGCCAGGATCTCAGCGGCTTCCGTCTGCCCATCCCCATCACGATCCGTGGTCGGCGTGCCCGCGAGGTCGTGCAGGTGCTGCAACTCCAGGTGATCCGAAAGCCCATCCGAATCGAGATCCGCGCGTGAAAAGTCCAGCTCTACGACGCGCGCCTGGTTTCCGGAAGCATTGTGCAGGTAGACACACAGCAGCGGAATCCGAGCGTTCGAAGTGAACCCCGCTCCAATGGCAGCGCTTCGCCGCAATGTCACTCGGGCGCGGCCGTCCGCCACCTGCCACGGCCCACGCGAAAGTCCGTGAGGGGTGCCATCCACCACGCCCTGCGATGCATCAAACCGGATCCAGGGCGTCTGGTCAGCAAACGGGCCACGGGTCACCGCGCGGTACCGGAACGCCGTCCGCGTGCCTGTCAGCCCCAACTCAGCTCCCGTCGCCGAATGCACAACCACCCCGTTCAGGAAGGCCGCCGGATCCTCCTGGGCCGGATCGAGTGAATTCCACGTCGCCGTCGCCACCAGCGGACTCGAATTCCTCGAATCGAGGACCGTCACGAATCCGTCGTTCGCCAGCATTGTGGTTTCGAGATCCTTTGCCTGGACGCCACCGGTGCTCCCGTTCGACAGCACCGCATCGACCGAGCCGTTGGAATCACGGTCGATCTCGACATCGAGGTCCATCCGATGGCGCAACGGCGCCGGCCACCCTCCCGTAGTGACTACCGCAAACCAAAGCCGCGTTGCCGCCATCGAACCCGCGCTCGCGAAGTCGGACGCCGCACCCGCCGCATGGATATCCGTCCAGGCCCGGTCCCCGCTGACTCCCGACGATCCACCGGCATAACCGCGGAGAAAGAATCCCACCAACGGTCGGCCATGCACCGCGTTCCCGACGGACGGCACCGGCATCACCACCGGATCACCCGCAGGAACGCCAGCCAGGGCCGCGCCCGGTGCCCGTTCCGACAGCGCACGCGGCACGCAATGCCAGGGCACATGAAGATCCACCGGTCCACCAAGGAACCACAGCTGCCCTGAAGCCTCCGGAACCCCATGCCTCGGCCGACCCAGGGCCAGACGCTCGGAGGCGCGATCGGCGTCCGGAACCAACCGCTCCGGATCCACCTCCAGGATCACATCGAGCAACGCCGTCTGTCCTGCCGGGACTGTCACCTCCGACACCTTCGGAATCAGCCGCACTCCAGGCTGCGCCAGTGTATTGGAGGAAACAACCCGGTACGTCACCGCCTGCGAACCCAGGTTCACAATCGACACCGTTTGCGTCCGCATCACCGGGATCGAGGAAAGGATGGCGCCGAACGAAAGACTGACGGCCGCAGGATCCGACGTCGACCTCGCCACGACCGAGGTCTGCAACGCCTGCCCCACGTCCAACCGCCCCGCACCGACCCGCGACTCCGGGTATGGTTCCCCCGCAGTCGACAACATCGGAGAGAGCGCCGTGTTCATCAGGGCAGCCTTGATGTCCGCCACCGACCAGGCCGGATGGGCCTGCCGCAACAACGCCGCCGCTCCCGCCACGTGCGGTGCGGACATCGACGTTCCCGTTTCCGCGATCGGATCGATTCCCGAGCCCGACTTGACCGAATCAATGGCGGAACCCGGTGCCGAGATATCCGGCTTCAATCGGAACGAGGGCCAGACCGGACCCCGCGAACTGCTTTCGGCAAGGGTGTTCGCCAATTCCGGGAACCTGAACACCGTATTCGCCGAGAAGGTCATCGTCACGCCATCTCCCGTCGTCAGCAGCGGCTTCAGCCGATCCCCCTCCGCCTTGCTGATCATCATCGCCGGGATCCGGATCGTGGAGATGTCGCCAATCCCTGCCATGCCTTCCGGTGGTCCATCCACGTTATTCACAACGATCACGCCGATCGCTCCGGCGGCCTGCAAGGCCTTGACCTTGTCGACAAAGAAGCACACCCCGCGGTCCACCATCGCGATCTTCCCCGCGAGCGCACCCGCATTCTGGATCGCGTCGCACGCCAGTGCCGGCTGCGTCATCACCACCCGCGACCGGATCTCGCCCAACCCGATCAAGGCCGGCGTGAAGTTCGCCTCGACCGCGGCGATCAGACCGGAGGTGCCACCTGGTTCCTCGACCCGCACAGCCCCCGTGGAGTAACCCGCATCGTAAGAGTTCGCGACCGCGATGCCCGCCGGGGCCACCGCGGGCGAGTCGATCTTGAACACCGCATTTCCGCCATTCCCGGCAGACAGCACCACGACGCACCCCAACCCCGCCAACCGTGTCACGGCGGAGATCTCGGGGTCCGAGGGATCCTCCTCGCCGTACGTGGTCCCCAGCGAGAGGTTCACCACGTCCAGATGGTCGCTAGGATCGCCGTCCCCATTCGGATCGGCCGCGCGGTTCAGTGCCTGAACGACGATGCTGCTCGAGGTCAGGCCGCCCCGACCGAAGACCTTGATGCCATAAAGCGAGGCCTGCGGGGCCACCCCCGGCGCGACCCGCCAGGCGTTTGTTTCCACCCCTGCCCCGTAACTCCCGTCGTACGGAGTCCCATCCAGCAACACCCCACCTCCGGCGGCGATTCCAGCCACGTGTGTTCCATGCCCATTTTCCGCCGTGTCCAGCGGATCGGCATCCGGCCTTGGCGTGGCGGTGCCGGAACTCGCGGAATCGTAATCGTCCCCCACGAGATCGACGCCACCCACCACCTTGACCGTCGGGAACGTCCCGGTCTCGATGCGGGTGGGATCATTCGCCTTGAAGTCCGCCACCCGTCCTGTGCCGCCCAAGCCCGCGTGCAGGTAATCAATTCCCGAGTCGATGATCCCGATCCGGATTCCCTGCCCGGTGAAGGCCGGGGTTCCCCGCCAAACCAAGGTTGCGCCCACCGCCGTCGTGCTGGTCGCCAGACGGCGGGCGTGATGCCGCTCCGCAACCACACGCACGACACCCGCTTGTCTCCCCAACTCCGCGAGCGTGTCCGTGGGCACCTCCACGAACGCGGCATGGTTGAGGACCGAATAGGTCAGCAAGACCCTTCCGCCCACACCCTCCACCCATCCCCGGAGTGCTTCCTGATCCGCAGCCATCCGCTGGATCCGGTCCGTTGGCAGGGCCGCCGGTGCGCCCGACCGGCCAGATCCGCTGACCACCGGCTCCCCTTCGAGCACGACGAAAACCCGGGAGGTCGGTTCCGCCGCCCTCAGGCAAAGCGCCAAACCAAGACCTACAAGACCCATCAGGCCCATCGAAATCCGGTTTCTCAGAAACATGCAGTACACCGACCCTAGCAATCCTTGCGCCGGGGCCAATCCTGGACACTGCCCTTCTCCACAAGCCGGGGCGGCGACGTCCCCGTCGCCCTCTCCCAAAGCTCCCCTCACGGCGATGAGGACATCGCCTCCCCACTCACGGACGGGGCGGCGACGTCCCCGTCGCCCTCTCCCAAAGCTCCCCTCACGGCGATGAGGACATCGCCACCCCGTTCCATGCTGGGGCAGTGACAAGATGCGCCCCCCGCGTGGCCCCCCTTGAATCTGCCATTGATCCGCGTTCTGCCCGGGCGCACGCTCCGCAAGACATTCCCCGCTGACCGATGCAAGCCGTCCTCCGCCGTTGCCTCGCCTGGTTCCCGCTCCTTGCGGCGGCCCTCGCCTTGGCCGGTGACCCCGGGAACCCCGGCCCCGACGGTTGGGCCAATTTCCCCAGGCTCCGCACCCGCGGCCCCATCCGCGATTCCGAACGTGAATGGTGGGCCATCCAACCCCTCTATCCCGGAAACCCTCCGCGCCCGGCGTCCGAAGATGTCCACCCCATCGATGCCTGGGTCCGCGCATCCCTGACGGCTGCCGGCCGAACCCTCGCGCCGCCGGCCGCTCCCCACGTCCTCATCCGGCGCATGACGTTCGATCTGCTCGGTGTCCCACCCACGCCTTCCGAAATCCAAGCCTTCGAAACCGCCTGTGCCACCCAGGGACGCGAAGCGGCCGTGGCTTCGCTGGCGGAGCGCCTCCTCGCCTCTCCCGGTTACGGCGAACGCTGGGCCCGCCATTGGCTCGACCTCGTGCGGTATGCCGAATCCGACGGTTACCGGGTCGACGACGGCCGGCCCGAAGCCTGGCGGTACCGCGACTGGGTCATCCAGGCGCTCAACCAGGACATGCCCTATGACCAGTTCGTCCAGGCCCAGATCGCCGGCGACGAACTCTGGCCCGAAGATCCCCTCCGCGCCCGCGTTGCCACCGGCTACCTCCGCCACTGGATCTACGAATACAACAACCGGGACGCGCGGACCCAATGGCAGACCATCCTCAACGACATCACGGACGTCACCGCGGATGTCTTCCTCGGCATGGGCCTGCAATGCGCCCGCTGCCACGACCACAAGTACGATCCGCTCCTCCAGAAGGATTACTTCCGGCTCCAGGCATTCTTCGCCCCGATCCAACCCCGCGAGGATCTCCCTGTCGCCACGCGCGCTGAGGTGGCGGACTACGAACGTCGCCTCGCGGCCTGGAAGCTCGAAGCCGCCGCGCTGCTGGCCGAGATCGAAGCCCTTGAAGCGCCCGTCCGCGTGCGCGCCGAGGAATCCGCCGTGTCGAAGTTCCCCGAAGACATCCAGGAACTCCTCCGACGTCCCCGCGAGCAACGGACCGTCCTCGAACACCAGATCGCCGAACTCGCCTACCGGCAGGTGACCTACGAATTCGACCGCCTCGCCACGCATTACAAGAAGCCCGAGAAGGACGCGATCACGCCGCTGCGTGACAAGCTCCGGGAATTCGAGAAACGCCGTCCTCGTCCCCTGCCACGCGCGCTGACCGTGACGGACGTCGGTAGCGAGGCCCCCGTCGTGCGCATGCCCCGGGGCGATGCCGAAGCCGTGGAACCCGGCGTCCCCTCGGTCATCGACGCCCGACCCACAGCCATTTCACGCACCGGGCTCCCAGCATCCACCACGGGGCGACGCACCGCTCTCGCCCGATGGATGACCGACCCGGCCAACCCGCTCACTGCCCGCGTGATCGTGAACCGGCTTTGGCAACAGCACTTCG
>JBIKWS010000208.1:0-6587 GCA_044356195.1 Cyanophyceae cyanobacterium | reverse complement strand
TCCGACCAGGCTCAGGGCCTGATGCTTTTCGCCGAGAAGGTCCATTCGAACTTCCAGGAACGCACGACCCACAAGTCCGCCAAGGTCCGCCTTCCGCTGGGCCCCTTCCCCGATATCAAGCGCGAGGTCCTCATGCGCCTGCTCGACCCCGCCTCCGGCGTGAACCCCGAGTTCCAAGCCCGCCTTCGGACCGAGCTCAGCCTCCCCGCGGATTTCGGTATTCCCTCCGGCGCTTCCACAAACGCCCCGCCGGCTGTGACCAATCCGCCGGCACCGAATCAGCAGGCAGAGCCGAAGAAGAATTAGGCTCGATGTGCGGGCAAGCGGTCCCAGGCAGCGGGAGATTTGCCAGTCCAAGAGTACTCGCCGAGCCTCCGGCATGCCCGAACCCAACGGCCCGGACGGTTTCATCCCGCCCCACGGCGGCTTCGCCGACCTGATCTCCTATCGGAAGTCAGCGATCGTCTTTGATATCACCCACGTCTACTGCGACCGATTCCTGCGACGGGGTGACCGCACCGTCGACCAGATGATCCAGGCCGCGCGGTCGGGAAAGCAGAATATTGTGGAGGCCAGCCTCGCGTCGGGCACCTCGAAGGAAACCGAGATCAAACTCACCAATGTCGCGAGGGCCAGTCTCGGGGAACTCCTTGAGGACTATCAGGATCAGCTCCGCATCCACAACCAACCCCTCTGGGCTCCGGATTCCAACGAGGCCCTGTATGTGCGGCGTCTCGGTCGCCGCCCCGGGATCTCCTGTCAGGATTTCCGCGAGTTCGCCGAAACCCGCCCCCTCCACGTCGTGGCGAACATCGCCATCTGCCTCCTCCACCAAGCCAACTACCTCCTCGACCAACAAATCCGCCGCCTCGAACAGGACTTCATCCGCCACGGCGGAATCCGCGAGCGGATGTCCCGCGCAAGAAGAAGGTGACATGGGACTGATGGGACTGATGGGACACATGCAACTCCTCCACCCGCCTCAGACGATACCGGCGCGCCACCATACGTCCCATACGTCCCATACGTCCCATTCGTCCCATTCGTCCCATCACTCCACCCCAAAAAACCCATCCTGCCGGATGGAGGCCTGACGCTTCGTCTTCCCATCCTGAAAGGGCACCGTCGCCTCCCAACCTCCGGCACCCACCTTCACCACCACACCCGCCGCCGGCTTTCCTGACGCAAACCCAAGCTCCGCCAGCGTCGTCGCGAACCGCTTCTCCTTCGCGTGAAAGGCCCGCTGCGCGTAGTACACCTCCTGCAAGACATCGCGCACTGCCTCCACCGGACCCGGCTTCACGTTCGGATTGGCCTTCGCCTCCGTCGTGAACTCCACGATCCCCCACTTCTCCGGTCGATGCATGTCGACGATCCCGGTCGGCGACCACACCCAGTTGTCCTCGGGCGTCTTCGGCACCTTCCGGTAGCCGCCGGCGGTTTCGATCTGCCACTGCACCCGCGAGAAATTCACCCGCCACCGATCCGCATTCCGCGGAGGACTCGCCTGACGCGAGAACTCCTTCAAAGCCGCCCACGGCATCGAAATCTCCAGTGTCCACGCCCGATCCGTGTCCTTCGGATCATTCAACGTCCCGTCGACGTGCACCGCCGTCCGCAGACCCGCGATGTGCCACTCGTTCAAGGCCGGCCCGCCGTCCTTGTAGGCCTTCACCAACCGGAGATCCCACACCGTGTTCAGGGCGTTCATCTCGAACTCGTAGTACTGATGGCTGTCCGCATCCGGATCGATGAACACCTCGAAATCCGGATCCTGGAAGATGACCGCGTCCCGCTCCTTGATCGTTCCCCAGACGTGCGGCTCGATCAGCTCGGCTGCGATATAGAAATTCTGATCGTCCCACAGCATCCGGGCGCGCGTCCGGAACTTCGGCTTCGGCTTCACGCTGCCCTCGATGTCGACGAACTCCTCGGTCCACGGTGCCTGCTGCCACGCCGCATCATCCAACCGGCCATCAATCTGGATCGGCGTCGTCGCACGGACACACGAGTACGCCCGGGGAACCATCGGAGCCATCCGTGCCCATTCACCGACCGACTGGGCCATCATTGTCGAAGCCACGCAGGCTCCGATCACAACCGTTGGAAAGTCGCGCCACTTCATGACCGGAGACCCTTCATCCCCCATCGCTTCTTGAGAAACGGAAAGTGGTCACCCCCTCGAAAACTTTCCCAAGCGTAGCCGAGGTCACGAACTGGCGGCTGGCATCTGGAAACTGGAAACTCCCTTGTGAAGGCCGCGTGCCCCCACGCGGCGACTTACTCCGGCCTCAAGCTTCGAACCCAGCCCGCCGCCGGGTGAGGGCACCCGGCCTTCAATCGCGCAGGGTGCTTCACACTTGAATCTTCGAACTTCAAACCCCTCCACCCCACAGCAAGAAATGTCACGAAGTAAGGATTGCACGTACACATCTTGTAACGGATAACCGCACACGAAGATTCGCAAGGAGGGCGAAATCGTGGGTTAGAAGTTGCCGTCGTCCCCTCATCCCATGCATGCGCCACGCCTCCTCGGCGTTGTTCTCCAGTGGCTCCGGGTCGTCCTTCCCGCCGCCTGGATCGTTCTCCAGACCCACGCCGGCCCTGTCTCCGTCTCTGTACACCCCACACGCCCATCGGTCCGGGCCGAAACCACCCGGCAATTCTCCGCCCGCCAACACGGTGCCTGCGCCCCGGTAACGTGGAGCGTCAACGCCATCGTGGGGGGAAGTCCCGCCGTGGGCACCATCACGGACACCGGCCTGTATACGGCTCCCTCGATACCACCCCTCGTCCCGGTTTTCGTACGCGCTTCGATCTCTGCCCCCATGGCCTCGGGCGAAACCGAAATCCTGTGGCAACACCCGAAGCCCATCCTCAACTCGCTTCAGCCCGCCTCCTTCAATGTCGGCCGCGCCACCATCGAGATTCTTGGGATAGGCTTCGCCCCGAATGCCCAGGTCCAGATCAACGGCACGTCCATACCCGCACAACGCGTTTCCCCTGACCGGATCGTCGTCGACTGGAATGCGACCACGTCCGGTTCGTTCACGGTCCGCGTCGCCAATCCCGATCCGGGAGCGATCGTCTCCTCCGGAAAGAGTCTCCGGGTGCTGCCGCCCGTCTCGGTCAAGGTCTCCCCAACGACGCGGACCATGCGGCTGGGCACGCCGAAGAGCTTCTCCGCGTACCTGGCGAACACGACCAACAAGGCTGTCACTTGGCTGGTGAACGGCGTCCCCGGCGGCAACGCAACCGTCGGGACCATCGACACCACAGGCCTGTTCACGGCGCCCTGGGCGATGCCCGGATCCAACACCGTCCAAGTGACCGCAGTCAGCGTCGCGGATCCACGCGCCACGAGCAGTGCAACCGTGACGTTTGTCAACCCGGTTCCCGAACTGCTGGCCACCGATCCCGGCGTCCTGCTCATCGGTCCGGGCACATGGATCCTGCGCGGCCGCGGATTCGTCCCGGGAACCACCGTGAAGCTCTGCGACGAACCGGTCCTCGCCTCGTTCCTGTCGCCCACCGAACTCGGAATCACCTCCACCAACCCCGCGCTGCCCGGCGGACGCATCACCCTGAAGGCGCGCAACCCGGATCCGTGGCCTGCATCGTCCGAAACGCTGGTGGTGCGCGTCGAACCGTCCCAACCCATCCTCACGCATCGTGCCGCCGCCCGGTTCCTGGAACAGGCCACATTTGGTGCGGACCCGGTAGGCATTGCCCGACTGCGTCAGATCGGATTCGCGGCGTGGCTCGACGAACAGTTCGCGCTGCCACGCTCCAGCTACAAGGCCTCGACCAGCTCCTCCGATTCGCTCACACGGCAACAGGCGGAATTCTTCGTGAACACCATGCGCGGCCCCGATCAGTTGCGACAGCGCACGGCCTGGGCGCTCAGCCAGATCTTCGTCATCAGCGGTGTGAAGACCGGCCAACCACGCCAGATGGTTCCTTACCAAAACCTGCTTCTGGAGGACGCCTTCGGCTCCTATTCCAAGCTTCTTCGCGACGTGACCCTGAACCCGGCCATGGGCGTGTTCCTCGACATGGTGAACAACGACAAGGCGGATGCCATCACGGGTGCCGTGCCCAACGAAAACTATGCCCGCGAGGTCGCCCAACTCTTCACCATCGGAACGGTCTGGCTGAACCCCGATGGCACCGCGCAGCGCACCCCCGAGGGCGCGTCGATCCCGACCTATACCCAGGCAGAAATCCTGGAAACGGCACGCGCCCTCACCGGCTGGACCTTCCCCGGGAAGGCCATCACCCGCGGCCACAACCGCGAGAACTACTCCGGTCCCATGATCCCGGTGGAAGCGAATCATGACACCGGCCAGAAGCGCATCCTCGGCGGCGTCATCCTCCCGGCCGGCCTCACCGCGACCCAGGACCTGGACGCCGTGCTCGCCACGCTCGCGACGCATCCGAACGTCGCACCGTTCATCTCGCTTCGGCTCATCCAGCAATTCGTGGTCTCCAATCCATCGACGGATTACGTGGCACGGATCAGCACGGTGTTCCGCAACACCGACGGAAACCTGGGGGCCGTCGTCCGCGCCATCCTCCTCGATCCCGAGGCACGCGCCGGCGATGCCGACAATGCCCCGCTGAACACCTTTGGCGGACACCTCCGCCAACCGGTGCTTTACCTTACCGGGATGATGCGTTCCCTCGGTGCCACGGTTGTCGACAACAACCCCGTCGAATCCCTCGCTGCCGAGATGGGCCAGAAACCGTTCTACGCGCCGAGCGTGTTCAATTACTACAGTCCTTTCTACCGCCTGCCGTCCGGTCCGCTCGCGCCCGAGTTCCAGCTCATGAACTCCGCGACCGCCCTGGTCCGCGCGAACGCCGTGCAGAGCCTCATCACCCGCAACCTCGACGGAAACGTCCGGTTACGCCTCACCGCCTTGCAGGCCTTGGCCAACTTCCCTGACGAACTTGTCGACGCTGTCGACCACGCCCTCCTCTACGGACGCATGCCCGCCGAGATGAAGGCCGTGATCACCGCGGCGGTGCAAGCCACCGAAGGCAGCACCGAACGGGTCCGCACGGCCCTCTACCTCGTGGCCACCTCCGGCAAGTACCAGATCGAACACTGAACCCACCCCCCTTCCACGCACACCTTCCGGAAACCTCCTGCCATGAAGAACCATATCACCCGCCGCACCCTCCTCCGTCTTGGCCTCGGCGGCCTTGGCTGGCTGGGCGCCACCAGTCCGCTCGCCCGCCTCGGTCGGCTTCAGGCCCAGGCCGTCCCCGAGGACCCCGACTACAAGGCGCTCGTCTGCATCTTCCTCTTCGGAGGCAACGACGGGAACAACACCGTCATCCCCATACAGACCGGGATCCAGACCCACGCCACCTACGCCGCAGCACGCGGCTCCGGCATCACGCTGGCCCGCGCCAGCCTTCCGGAAATCCGGGCCTCGAATGGGGACATCTACGGGCTGCACCCATCGCTCGCCCCCCTGCAGGCCCTGCATCAACAGGGACGCATGTCGGTTGTCGCCAATGTGGGCACGCTGCTTCGCCCGTTGACCAAGGCTCAATACGACCGAGGCCAGGTTCCCGTCCCCACCAACCTGTTCTCCCACTCCGACCAACAGCAGCAGTGGCAGACCTCCCCCGGACTCCGCACGGGATGGGGCGGACGCGCTGCCGACATCCTGCAGGCCCTCAACGGCACCGCCTCCTTCCCCACCGGCCTTTCCACTTCCGGCAATCCCGTCTTCCTCAACGGCCAAAACACCAAGCCCGCCTCCGTCACCAACGGCGGACTCGGGCTCGACGGTTCCGATGGCTCCGCCAACGCCAACGTCCGCGACGCCGCCCTCCAGCAACTCCTGACATTCGACTCAGGCATGTCGCTCATCCAGGCCGCCAACCGCCACATGACCGATGGCATCGCCGCCGGCAAGGAACTCAACGCCGCCCTCAACAGCGGCGGCGCGCTCCAGACCGTTTTCCCGAACACGGGTCTGGGCTCCCAGCTCGAACAGGTTGCCAAGGTCCTCAAGGTGCGCGGTGCCCTTGGCATGAGCCGGCAGATCTTCTTCACCTCGATGGGCGGATTCGACACCCACTCCAACCAGCTTCCCTCCCACGCCGCCCTCCTCGCCGAACTCGGCAACGCCATGGCCGCCTTCGACAACGCCATCCGCGAACTCGGCCTCGACGGCAAGGTCGTCACCTTCACCGAATCCGAGTTCGGCCGCACTTGCCAACCCTCCACCGGCGTCGGATCCGACCACGCCTGGGGCAGCCACCAGATCGTGATGGGATCCGCACTCCGCAGCGCCGACGTCTACGGGACGTTCCCGCTGCTGGACCTCGACGGCCCCGACGACGTCACCGGCCGCGGTGTCTGGTTGCCGACGGCGTCGCTGGACCAATACGCCGCAACCCTGGCCTCGTGGTTCGGCGTCCCCGATGGCTCCCTCGCCACCGTCTTCCCCAACCTCCCCAACTTCGCCCAACCCAAGCTCGCCTTCCTCTGACCCTCCGCCGTAGCTGTAGGTCACGAGACAGAGCTCCAGGAGCTGGCCCCGCTTTTTGTAGGCCGGGTGCCCCAC
>JBIKWS010000207.1:0-6603 GCA_044356195.1 Cyanophyceae cyanobacterium | reverse complement strand
TTCAAGACCGACCGTGTCCCGGGCGGTGCTGGCACGCGGGCGAAGGCCGAAGCCTACCGCCCCCAATTGGCGGTGTACGCGCTGTCCTTGTCGCGGATCCACGGGTTGCCGGTCACGGGCCGCTGGCTGCACTTCCTCGCGACGGGCGAGAGCGTGCCGGTGTGAGCCAAAGACAATTGTAAAATTTATAGACGCGACCCCGTTGCCTGGTTGTTGCCTCCTATGAAGATTCAATTTGTTCCTGTGTTCTGCCGGGTTGGCATCAAGTTCGTGATCCACCACACGGCCTTGAAATGGCTCAGGAACGAGGTTGGGGTCCTCCTGACCATCAAGGAAGGATTCGGGCTGCCTCAGGGAGCGGATGGTGAAGTGGTCGTCTATTTGGACGGCGATCCGGCGATTGGACTTCCCAACGTTTTGGGCCCTGTCCTTCGCAAGAGGTCCGGCGAACTTGAGTTGAGAATCGTCGTGCCGCTTCCGCACCCCCTCGTCGAGGACCATGAGGAGATCTGCAAGATTGTGGGCATCGTTCTCAGGACCTTGGCAGTGGAGTTGAGAAACTGCTCCGTGGACACGATGGAATTGGAGAAGAGGACCGATTCCATCCTTCGTCGCTTCTCCGCACGGGAATGGCAATCGAGTGAATCTGGATAGAGGCTTAACGGCGATGGGTTGCGTGCCCTCACGCGGCGCTCCCCTTCATCCACCTGGAAAAGGCGGTTGGATCCACAGATTGCACCGATTCCACGGATTGGAAGCGGGTTGAGAGAGGCTGTCGTTTCACCCCGCGGGTGACATGGGAACAGTGAAGCGGCCGGCCTCTTGTTCCAGTCCATCTGTGAAATCTGTGGAATCGGTGGATAACCCAACTGCCGCGTTCAGGATCAACCCCCCAACTCCCCACCGGGTGAGGGCACCCGGCCTACAGTCTAGGGCTGGCCTGGATCAACCGCGGGTCAAACGCGAACGGGATCGGGCTGCCGATTCGAATTCGGCGGAAGTCCGGGTGTGCGGGATTGAGCAGGTAGTTGGGTTCGGTCGGGATGATGACGCTGGGGATTTCCAGCACCGCCGACCGGGCCTCGCGAACCCAGAGATCGCCGATCTCCTGCGTGGATGGAGGGGGCGGTGCCTCTGTCCAGTCTGCCGGCAGGCCCGGTGGCATCGTCACGAGTCCCTCGTCGAACTCGATGGGGATGGCGACATACCGGAACGTCACCGGTGGATTGAGATGGACCAGCGATTCCAATACGGCGAGGGCCTGGCTGCCGCTTGTATAGATCACACGCGTTCCCTGGGAGTTCCAGCGGCCGCCAAAAAGGCGCGCTCCTTCGCCATCGAAGGCGGTCGCCGCATGCCTCTCCTTCACGATGCGCCAGGCCACCTTCATCAGGAGTAGACACCGTACTCGATGCGACCGAGGAGATTCTCCACTTCACGCGCGCCAGCTTCCGTCCCGGCATACTCCAGCGGTACCGCGCCCTCCAACCCGACCTGCGGGGAGGTGAGCCAGCGACGTCCCTGTTCGATGGACTCCAGCACGGACGCAGCCTTGCCGAGGAGCCGGGCAAACCGCAGGACGCGATCCGACTCCGCGACATCCAGTCTTCCGGCGGCCTTGCGGCGGTGGAGGGTTGCCTTCGAGATGCCCAGCATGGGCGCAAGCTTGTCCATGGGCAGGTCGAGTCCCTGGCGGAGTTGGTCCAGTTCGTGGAGGGGTAGCCCCGCCCGCAGCGCCTGGATGATCAGGGCGGGGGAGAGTGTGTTCGGGGTCTCCACGCCTGCCGGCCCGTGGACCCAATGGGCGACGACGCCTGCCCCGACATCCGCTCTGGGGGGGCGTCCGATGGTCTTCCCGGCTTTTCCGGAGGGGAGCTTTCCCACGGCATCGGATGCGGGACGCGGTTGCGACCGTTTCAGTGCGTTCGCCATTTGAGACAATGGATAGTCTCAATTAAGACATGGGTCAACCCTCCCCTTGGATGGGTTTGGCGAGGGGTGTATCTCGATACGGCCACCGCACGGAACAGGGCGGCGACGTCCTCGTCGCCCTTCCGGTGCGTTCGTCACCGCGTTGAGCCTTACCTCACGCGGAGAACGCGGAGACGCGGAGGTTGAGACCGATGACGTTGAGGCCTTCTTCGCGGCTTGGCGGCTTGGCGGCTTTTCCTTTCCTTGTCCCTTCACAGCCCGAGGCAGCGGAAGCAAAGCCGCGAAGCCGCAAAGCCGCCAAGGTGGGACGGCCGCAAGAGGGACAAAGCGAAGGGTAGACCGTGCCTGTGACGACGCGGGAGCCAGGCCGGCTTAGGCGTCTGAGGTGTTCTTGGGCAAGCGATGGAGGACCGAAACGGGTGTTGCCTCAAAGAGCACAAAGAGACGCAAAAAAACGGCGGCAACGCCGGCAACGAGCCGGGCGAGCGCCGGTTCTCTTCCCCTTTGTGAGTTCTTTTCTTTCTTTGCGGCTATCCCTCTCCCGTGAACTTAGTTTTGTTGCAGTGGTCGGCCTGTTGTCAGTCGAAGCCACGAAGGAAGGGGAAGCCCTGCTTCACGCGGAGAAGCGGAGGTTGAAACCGACGGCGTTGGGCCCTTCTTCGCGGCTTGGCGGCTTGGCGTCTTTTCCTTTCCTTGTTCCTTCAAAGCCCAAGGCAGCGGAAACAAAGCCGCGAAGCCGCGAAGCCGCCAAGGCGGGACGGCCGCAAGAAGGACGAAGCGAACGGTAGACGGAGCCTGTGGCGACGCGGGACCCATGCAGGCTTCGGCAGGTGAGGCGTTCCTGGGCCAAGCGCCGGTGGACCGAAACGGATGTTGCCTCACAAAACACAAAGGGATGCAAAAAGGGGACAACCAAACCCTCCCTTGACTTGGTGTTGTTGAAACACTAACTAAGTGTCCCAGTAACACTATGTCGCATACCTACGAATATCCCCGGGCCGCCCTGACGGTGGATTGCGTGGTCTTCGGATTCGACGAAGGCGACCTCCAGGTGCTGCTCATCCAGCGCGATCTGGAACCCTTTGCCGGCAAGTGGGCGTTGCCCGGCGGATTCGTCCGGGTCGAGGAATCGCTGGAGGATGCCGCCCGACGCGAACTCGCCGAGGAAACCGGCCTGCGGGACATCTTCCTGGAGCAACTCTTCACCTTCGGTGCGTCGGATCGCGATCCCCGCGAACGCGTCGTCAGCGTCGCCTACTATGCCCTCGTCTCGCTGGCCGACCACAAACCGCAGGCGGCCACCGATGCCCGTGAGGCCGCATGGTTCCGCGTCGGTGATGTCCCCAGCCTGGCCTTCGACCACCAGCAGATCCTCGACACCGCGCTGACCCGGTTGCGGGGGAAGGTCCGGTACGAGCCCATCGGATTCGAGTTGTTGCCGGCCCGGTTCACGCTCGGGCAGCTCCAGCATCTGTACGAAGTCGTGCTGCAGGAGCCGCTCGATAAGCGCAATTTCCGCAAGAAGATCCTCGCGACCGGCCTGCTGGTGGACACCGGGGAATTGCAGCAGGACGTCGCCCACCGCGCCGCCCGCCTCCACCGCTTCGACGAACGGAAGTACCAGCAACTCCGCAAACGCGGTTTCAGCTTTTGGCTTTGAGACATGAAAACCCTCATCCTCGTAGACATCCAGAACGACTTCCTCCCTGGTGGCGCGCTGGCCGTGCCGGAGGGCGATGTCATCGTCCCAATCGTGAACCGCCTTCTGCCCGGGTTTGATCTCGTGGTGGCGACCCAGGATTGGCACCCGGCGGACCATGGCAGTTTCGCGGCGAACCACGCCGGGAAGAACGCGTTCGAGACCATCGATCTGAACGGCCTGTCGCAGACGCTCTGGCCGGTGCATTGCGTGCAGAACACCGGTGGCGCGTGCTTCGCGCCTGGCCTCGACACGCGGCACGTGGCGCGCGTGTTTCCCAAGGGCACGGACGCACGCGTGGACAGCTACAGTGGGTTTTTCGACAACGGCCGCCGCAGCTCGACCGGCATGGCGGAATGGTTGAAGGAAAGGGGAGCCCGGGACCTTTGGGTCTGCGGCCTCGCCACCGACTTCTGCGTGAAGTTCACCGCACTCGATGCCATTGCCGAGGGCTTCCGCGTCCACCTCATTACCGACGCTTGCCGGGGCATTGATCTTCCCTCCGGCAACGTTGCCGCTGCGCTTGCCGAGATGCAGGCTGCCGGCGTCCGACTCGTCACCAGCCAGGAACTCCCATGAACCAGTCGCCCCTGCTCACCGATCTCTATCAGCTCACGATGGCTGCCGCGTACTGGAAGTGCGGTCGCGCCGAGGATGAAGCGGTGTTCCATCTGTTCTTCCGTCGGACGCCGTTTGGCGGCAGCTACGCCATCGCCGCCGGGTTGGGCGATGCCGTGGACTGGTTGCGTCAGTATCGTTTCACGTCTGAGGAACTTTCCTATCTCGGCACGATGCAGGGCCGCGACGGCTCGCCGTTGTTCGAGTCGGCCTTCCTCGATTACCTCGGCGACCTCCGGCTGACGGTGGACATCGATGCGATGCCGGAAGGCACGCTGGCTTTCGCCCATGAACCGATGCTCCGTGTGCGCGGGCCGCTGGTGCAGGGGCAGCTTCTGGAGACGGCGCTGCTTTGCATCCTGAACTTCCAGACGCTGGTCGCGACGAAGGCGGCGCGGGTCTGCGAGGCGACCGGTGGGGAACCGGTAATGGAGTTCGGCCTGCGGCGTGCGCAGGGACCGGACGGTGCGATGTCGGCCAGTCGGGCCGCGTTCATCGGTGGATGTTCGGCCACTTCGAACGTCCTGGCAGGGCAACGCTTTGGCATTCCGGTGCGGGGCACGCACGCGCATTCGTGGGTCATGAGCTTCGACACCGAGCGGGAAGCCTTTCAGGCCTACGCCCGCGCCATGCCGCACAACAGCACCTTCCTTGTGGACACCTACGACACGCTGGGCGGCGTGCGGGAAGCCATTGAAGCGGGACGCTGGCTTCGAGAGCAGGGCCACGAACTGAACGGCATCCGGCTCGACAGTGGCGATCTCGCGGAACTGAGCATCGCCGCCCGCCAGATGCTCGACGCCGCGGGATTCCCGAACGCCACGATCGTGGCCAGCAACGACCTGGACGAGCACCTGATTGAGGATCTCAAGCGGCAGGGCGCACGCATCAGTCTGTGGGGCGTGGGCACCAAGCTTGTTACGGCCTACGATCAACCGGCGCTCGGCGGTGTCTACAAGCTGGGAGCCATCCGTCGCGCCGATGGCGGTTGGGACCACAAGGTGAAGCTGTCCGAGCAACCGGTGAAGATCTCGAACCCAGGTGTGCTTCAGGTGCGCCGTTTTCAGGATGAACGTGGATTCGTCGGTGACGTGATCTACGACGACTCGACCGGAGCGCCGCCGCCCGACACGGCTGTGGATGTGGCCGATCCGAGCCGGCAATGGCACGCGCGGGACGGGGAATCAGGAGACGATGTGCTGGTCCCGATCCTTCGCGGTGGGAAGGTGGTGCGCGAAGTGGAGCCGTTGACCGATTGTCGGACCCGCGCCAGGGATCAGCTTGCCCGGATTCCGGCGACGATGCGTCGCTTCCTGAATCCGAAGCCTTACTTCGTCGGGCTCTCCGAGGATCTCCACGCGACAAAGCTCCGGCTGATCGCGAAGGCGCGCGCAGGGGAGGAGCGTCCGTGAACGCGCTGCATGTTGCGGCGGCGGTGTTGAACCAGACCCCGCTCGACTGGCGGCACAATCTGGCCAATGTCCGCGGTGCCATCGTGGAGGCGCGGACGCTGGGCGTCTCGGTGCTGTGTCTGCCGGAGCTGTGCCTGACGGGTTATGGCTGCGAGGATGCGTTTCACTCGATCAACACGCTGCGGCGGGCCTGGTCGTCCTTGGTGGAACTGCTGCCGGAGACGCACGGGATGGTGGTCACGTTCGGCCTTCCCGTCCTGCACCAGAATGCCGTCTTCAACTGTGCGGCATTGGTGGCCGACGGGAAACTGGTCGGGCTCGTGGCCAAGCGGCATCTTGCGGGCGACGGCATCCATTACGAGCCGCGGTGGTTCAAGGCGTGGCCGTCCGGTGTGGTGGACACGCATCCGATGCCCGATGGCGGTACGGTTCCCGTCGGCGACCTGTTCTTCGATGTGGGCGGCGTGCGTTTTGGTTTCGAGATCTGCGAGGATGCCTGGGTGGCGAATCGTCCCGGCGCGGCGCTGGCCGGATTCGGGGT
This sequence comes from Cyanophyceae cyanobacterium, assembly GCA_044356195.1. Taxonomy (GTDB): domain Bacteria; phylum Verrucomicrobiota; class Verrucomicrobiia; order Limisphaerales; family UBA9464; genus UBA6176. Next base: position 401 of record JBIKWS010000207.1, on the reverse strand, counting down.
CGACTTCATCCTGAATCCGAGCGCGAGCCACTTTGCCTTCGGCAAGATCGAGGTGCGGAAGCGTTTCGTGTTGGAAGGGTCGCGTGCGTTCGGCGTGACCTATCTGTACGCCAACCTGCTGGGCAATGAAGCAGGTCGCGCCATCTATGACGGCGGGGCGTTGATCGCTTCCGGAGGCACGCTGGTGGCGACGGGACCGCGGTTCAGCTTCCGGGATCGATGTCTCACCACGACCGTCATCGATCTGGACGCGACCCGCATGGGGCAGGCCCGCACCGCGAGTTTTCGTCCGAATCTCGTGGGAGACAATGCCGCTTGCGTGAAGACGGCTTTCGCGTGGGCGGATGCGGAGTTGGACGACGGGGCGAACCAGGACGCTGGTGCCGCAGCCTCCTGGGAGC
>JBIKWS010000205.1:0-6610 GCA_044356195.1 Cyanophyceae cyanobacterium | reverse complement strand
AATTCGGGTTGGCCATCAGTGTGCACCTGCTGCTGGCCGGATGGGCCGTGCGGATCAGCCTGTTCGATCGGGGCACGCATCCGGAGGCCTTGTTCTGGCCGGCTCTCGGCTTGTGGATCGCGCCCATGGCGGGCTTGTGTGTTTCGGCGACCGTGCGCTCGGTTCCGCTTGGGCTGTTCGTTTCCACAGTGTGCACCGCGCTGCTTCCCGTGCCGGGATTGATCCTGCGCCATGTCGTGAGTGAGCGGACGTGGGGAGGCGCTGCGGTCTGGGGAATGCTCGGGCTTGCAGGAATCCTGTTCACCCTGAAGGCCCGCGAATTGATCGGCTCGCGAGAGCTCGCGCTCACCTACCTGAGGAAACCTTGATCGAGGCATGAATCCGGTCTTCCAACGCGAGATGAGGACACAGGCACGAAGCCCGCAGCCGTGGCGGCTGAGGCTTCTGGCCACGTCGCTGACCTTGGGCGGACTCGCACTCCTTCTCTGGTTCAATCCTGCGATGTTCGTCGGCCAAGGAACCGAGGCCTTCCTTGCCGTGAACTATGGAGCGGCCTTGATCCTTGGAATCATCGGTCCACTGCTCACCCACGATCTGCTGAGCCGGGAGCGTCGGGAGGGGACGTTGGGCTTGTTGTGTTCCACACCGTTGACCTCCCGCGAGATGGTCCTTGGAAAAGTTTCCTCGGCCTTCCTCCAGGCCGTGGCGGTGTGGTTGGTCATGACGCCCATCCTGATGTTGCCGCTCCTTCAGGGCGGGGTGCAGTTCGCGGATGTGGTCCTGATGATCGCCCTGCAGGGCGGCATCACCCTCTCGGGCCTCGCTTCCGGACTGGCTGCCAGTGCGTGGAATCGCTCTGCCGGGTGGGCGTTGCTATCGGGTTACGCGCTGCTGCTCCTGGTGATGATCGCCATCCTGATTCCCGCGGGAGTGGTGGTCGCCGTTGCCGGTGGTACGACGCCCGGAGCCATCGAGTACACACTGGCCGCGGTGGGCCTCTTCGGGTGCCTGCTGGTGTCGGTGGGATTCTATTTCCTCGCCGCTCAGGAGTCCGAGCACGCGTGGAACCGGATCCAGTTCCTGGGCGAAACCGCCGATGAAGTGATGACGACGTTGGGTGTCGTCGCGCCGGACCCACCGCCTCCACTTCCACAGTCATTGCAGACGCAAATCCGGGCGGTGGCGCTTCCGACCGATGCGGAAGTGGAACGTCCTGCACCGCCGGAGCCGGATGTGGATTCGGTCGGCGTGAAGGTCGAGGCGCAGCCGTTGGGGATGAGGTTGCTCCGTCGACATCGACTCAGGATGCGCTCGACGGATCCGTGGCGCTGGTTGCTGGAGCGCCGCCGGGATCCGCTGTGGCTGGTTCCCTTCCTGCTGGTTGGATCCTACGTCTGGTGGCTGGGCTTTGGCGTGCGACGGGAACCGCCGGCCTGGCCTGAATGGGTGTTGCCCGGCCTGATGGTATTGCGTTTGCCGCGCTTGCTGCGGGAGGAACGACGCAGCGGGATGTTGGAGGTGCTGGCCACGTGCCCGACTTATCACGAGTTGCCTGGTGCGGTGTGTCGCATGATCTGGTGGGAGTTCGGTCCGTTGTTGGCGCTCCACGCTCTTTTTGCACTGGGGACTTCATGGGTGATGGGCGCGTCCAAACCCATGGGCGGTCTGGTGACGGCGTCCCTGGCTTTGGTGTTTGGGCCGTGGGTGGGTCTTTGGGTGGCACGATGGGTACGCAACTACTTTATTGGGGTTCTCGCGTGTCTGGTCGGGACGTTGATTCTGGGCTGGATCGTTGTGTGGTTGCTTGGCGTCCTTGTGCACCGCTGGGCACTGGGGGACTGGAGAATTCTGGTTTGGCCCATCGAAGGGGCGGTCGGATCCAGCCTCATGCTGCTTGTCCCACCCTTCGTGCAGATCGCGGTGGGAATTGCTGCGGTCCGCGCGGTCCGCCGTTGGGTTTCGGGTGGAGGTACTGGGCAGCGTGGAGTCTGAATCCGGTTCCGGTGCTCGCCAGGCTTCGACGTCTCCGTGTGTCGGCAACCCAGGTTCGCAGGGAACTTTGCTGTTTGAGCCACCGCCGTGTTGCTGGAAGCTGGCCACGATGTGGCCGTTCCTCCTGAGAGAAATGCGTCTCCAGGCCCGCTGCCGGAGCACGTTCTTTCTGCGCGTATTGGGAGCGTCGCTCGTCCTGTCCGGCTTCGTCTGGTGCTGGTGGCGCCTGCGCGGCGCGAACACCGCAACCGGTTTGCCGTTGTTCGGACTCCTGGCACGAGGTGGCATCGCCATTGCCTGGATCGTGGGGCCCATCCTGACCGCAGACACCATCGCCCGTGAGCGACGGGAGCAGACCTTGGGCCTGCTTTGGCTGACCCCGCTGCGGCCGCATCAGGTCCTGATGGCGAAATCCGTCTCACAATGGGTCCGAGCGCTCGCCTTTCTGTGCAGCACGTTCCCCATCTATGCGGTTCCCATCGTCCTCGGAGGCGTGGGTCCTGCGGATGTGCTGCGCTTTGGATTCCTCCAGGCCGCAGCCCTTGGATTGGCCATGGCCTCGGGACTTGTCGCCTCCACGATCTTTCAGGGTTGGTGGGCCACCCGGGTCGCGGCCTGCGCCTTGAACGCCGGATTCCTCGGCCTCTTTGTCATCGGATACAATGCCCTGTGGACAGTGTTGAACGGGTGGAGCTTCGGAACACCGGGCGGTTCCGGGTTCCTGCTGGCGTTCCAACGGCGCTTTGAAGTCTGGCAGTTCCATCAGCAACGGATGTTCCAGGCGCTCAGGGGAGGGTGGCTTCCAACGTTTCCGGCCTCCGGATGGAACGGTGTCTGGCAGGCCGTGTTGCTTGCCATGCTGAGCCTTGTGTTGACGATCGCGGTCCTCCTGGTCGCCATGCGATGGCTTCGCCCCCGTGAGGAGCAACGCCCCGCACGCCGCGGCTGGAATCTGTCGCGAAGCCAACGGGTGCGTCTCTGGTCCGTGCCGCTGGTTTGCGGGGCGTCGCTGTTCGTGCTCGGGGCCGTGATCGATTGGCCCACCGTGGATCACGTCCGGGAGATCGGCCCGTGGGCTCGGCGAATGATCGCCGTAGCGACCGTGGTTTGGACGGCAGCACACTTCCGGGACGTGCGCGAGCCAGGGTTGATCGAGGTGATGTCCGTTGTTCCGGGAGGCTATCCGCAGTGGATCAGAAGCCTTGTTGCTCCGGCACAACGGATGTTCCTCCACCAGGGATCGACGCTTCTGGCCTGCGGTTGGATCGTGGGCTTCGCGGCCGTTTGGGTCCGCGGGAATCACAGGTACCCGTGGTGGCTGGCGCCGTCGTTTCTCGCTGAAGCGATGACCATGGGAATCCAGGTCTGGGCCGGCCTTTGGTTCACGGCTTACGCGAGCGCTTTCTTTCGTCGAGCGGAGACCGCCATGGCGGTGGTGTTCCTCACCGGCGGGTTCCTGGAAACGGGCCTGCCCGCGCTGGTCCACCAACTCAGCGCCGGTTGGGTGCGCCATTGGCCGGGTGAGTGGAGTGAACCGTGGATCCAAGGCCGACAGGGCACGGTGCTTTTCGGCAGCGCATTGCTGGGTTGGATGGCTTGGATCGGCGCGATGGTCTGCGTGAGTCGCTGGGCCAGGAAAAGGTTGCTTCGACCAAGGACGGACTTTCTTCGCAGCGGGTTCAGCGGCCCCGCGTCTTCGGGATGAGTTCCAACACACGCCCGGGCAGCCAGCCCAGACCGGACCGGAAATCCGTGGAGCGGGTGTACTCGAGGATGTAGACGCGATCGCCCAGTTGCATGAGGTCGATCGGGCGCCCGAGTCCGCGAACAAAGGTTCGAACCTTGGCCCGCCATGAGGTGCCGACCTGCGTGGGTTCAACAGCGAGCACGTCAAATCCAACGTCGCGATCGCCCTCCAGCTTCAGCAGGTTCCCAAACCGTCCCACGAGGAAAGATCTCCGCCAGGTTTGGGGTGCGCGCTCACCCAGCCAGATCATCCCTGCGGGTGAGGAGTGGGGATCAAAGGTCGCCCCAGGCAGGCCCGCTGCCCATCCATCCGGGCCATCGTTGATGACCGGCAGAACGAACGACAGTCCGGGCGGGGCAGGGGGCGTGTGGGAATAAGCCTTCCGCTCCACGGGCCAGTCGGCGAACTGGTAGGGGAACCCGTGATGCCTCCGTCCGCCCACGTCGATGACGTCCATCTCCTCGCCCGAATGGGCGTCCGGTCCGTTGCTGACCGAGAACATGCGGCCGGAATCGTCCCAGGCGAAGCTCCACGCGTTGCGAATGCCGTTGGCAACTACTTCGATCGACGGCGTCTCGGACTCAGGATCCATCCGCCAGAGGCAGGCGGTGATGTCGGTCTCGCCCATGCGCCCCAGGTTGGGTTCGTTTCCCGGTTCACCGCCATCCGTCCGGGATCCGCTACTCACGTACAGCTTCCGGTCAGGACCGATGGCCAGATGGGACACCCCATGGTTGTAGGGACCGATACCGTAGGGATAGGCCGTGCGGAACCACAGGGTGGGTTTGCCGGGCAATGAACGGTTGTTGGGTGGAGCGGGCGTGCGGAAGATGCTGACGTGGTTCGTCACCAACGGACTCGAATCCTGGCGTTGGTTGCAGGTGATCCAAAGTCGGCCAGCAGTGTCGCAGTGCATCCCGAGTGTTCCGGGAGATCCCAGGGAGGAGTCGACATAGTCGGCGGCGACGAAGACCGGTTGAACTTTGCGGACGCCCACTTCCACCCGCCACACCGCGCCGGCTTGCCCCAGCAGGTAGTAACCCCTGCCGTCCGGCGTGGGTGCCATTCGTACGGCAAAGTCATTGAGCCGGACGTGCTCCCGGAGTTCCCAACCCGCAGGCGCTGGGGGGAGGGGCGGGTAGGCGCTGGCGTCGGCCAACGCCTTGAAGGTGGGAAATCGCGAACTGGCGCGAACCTGCGCGATCACTTCCGCCGTGAACTCACCTCCGGGATTCTTCCAGGAATCAAACACGTACGAGAGGACATCCGCCACCTGCACGTCGTCGAGGACCACAGCGGGCATCTGGTTGTCGAACGTCACCCCATTGACCACCAACTTTCCCGAAAGCCCTTGGACCACGGCCAGGATGGCGTTCGTGCGGCCATCGGGTTTTGCCAGGAAATCCGAGCCAGCCAGGGGCGGATACACGCCAGGGGTGCCGCGTCCGGTTGCCTGGTGACAGACCGCGCAGTGGGCGACGTAGAGCGAACGCCCCCGCCTGACCGCCTCGATGTCCCTCGCGACGACATCAGTGGCATCCAAGATGCCGGCGAGGCAAAGACCCATCGCGAGGAATCGCAGCGGGCTCATAGTGCATGGAGTGGGGCATTCGCCGGACGATCAACCAGGTGGAGCAGGTTGCCGCAGGGGTCCCGGAAGAAGAGCACACGCCCGCCTCCGCCCGCGGGCTTGATTGGTTCCGGGAAAGCGACGCCCTTTTGCTCCAGATTGGCCTTGGCGGTCTCGATACTCTCTACCCGAAGCGCCAGATGCCTGAAGCCGGACAGGTGGTTCAGGCTCACATCGGGCGAGACGGTGGTTGAGGAATAGATCTCGAGCACAAGCCCACCCGGCAGCCGGACAAAAAGGGCAGGGGGCGTGGCCCCGTTCTCCCAAACCAACTCTCCCCCGATGACCTCGACGTACCAATGCGCCAGCATCCGGGGATCCGGAGTGGCAAAGCCGAGGTGCTCCACACGGCACTGAATGGACATGGCCAAGGCGTAGTCGGGCAGGGCCCCTGCCCGCAAGCATTCAGAAATCCCTTCCCATGGCGGGTGTGCACCTTATCTTCCCGGCCACTTTCGATCCACGCCGGTCGCAGAGGTCGGTGTGACGATTCGTGGGAACTGAGCTCGATGGACGCCGCGCATATCCGCAATTTCAGCATTATCGCCCATATTGACCATGGGAAGACCACTCTCTCGGACCGTCTCCTGCAAAAAACGGGAACGGTGGCTGACCGGGAAATGGAGGCCCAGCATCTGGACGCCATGGATCTCGAGCGCGAGCGCGGGATCACCATCAAGGCGCATCCGGTGACGATGGGTTACCGGGCCAAGAATGGGGAACTCTACGAGTTGAACCTCATCGACACCCCAGGACACGTCGATTTCGCTTACGAGGTCTCCCGTTCGCTGAGCGCCTGCGAAGGAGCCCTCCTGATCGTCGATGCCGCCCAGGGCGTCGAGGCACAGACCGTCGCGAACGTGCATCTGGCGATGAAGCAGGGACTCTACATCATCCCGGTCATCAACAAGATCGACCTTCCGCATGCAAACGTGGCCATGGCCAAGCAGCAGTTGGAGGAGATCCTGGCCATCCCCGCCGACGAGGCCATCCTCGCCAGCGCCAAGGAGGGCATCGGCATTGAGGACATCCTCGAAGCCATCGTGAAGCGGGTGCCTGCACCCACGCCTACCGGCGCGGCGTCCTTCCAGGCCCTCATTTTCGACAGCTACTTCGACACCTACAAGGGGGTCGTCATCCTCGTCCGCGTCACCCAGGGCGAACTCAAGCCCGGGATGAACGTCAAGCTGCTCCATTCCGGAAAGTCGGTCGAAATCAAGGAAGTCGGGTCGTTCAATCCG
>JBIKWS010000204.1:0-6616 GCA_044356195.1 Cyanophyceae cyanobacterium | reverse complement strand
AGTTCCATCCCCCGCTCGACATCGTGGATGGGGCTGCGCGCATCACCGACCCGATCATCGACGGATTCAACACGGGCCGGCATGTCTGGGGGCAGTTCCTGAAGGATTACAAGCCGACGGATTGGTAGGGATCGATCGGACGATTTACCCAATCTTCCGTTATTGAACTGCGGGTGGGATTTCTCACAGATTCGCAAACCCCCATGGGTGGGCCAACCGGCTCACCCCGCAGAATAGCAAAGAATACTCCTCTGATGAAGACCCCGTCCCTCCCCCTCTGGTGGGCGCTGGGCTGCTGCCTTGCGCTGTTCACCAGCTCACTTCAAGCCACACGGATTGCCGGACCCGAGACCCCCGGGTTTCCGAAGCTGCGCCTGAAACGGATCAATCGCGGCCAGTCCGCGATCGATTCGCTGGGCAACCGCCTTCCGTCGGTCGCCGGTGCCTATGGCATGACGGCGCGGGAACTGCATCTTCGCCTGACGGCGGATCCCAGCATCGCCCTCGACACCGAAGGCCGCCTGCTCTTCACCTGCGAAGGACCGGAGGCGGCCACGACGGCCCCCATCCTGGGCAACCCCACCCTGGCGGCTCCCATCGCCGACACCTTCAAGCTCCACAGCCGCCCCGGTGCCACCAAGGTCATCTACCTCGATTTCGACGGGCACACCACGACCGGCACGCCGTGGAACTCGGGCTTCGCCGCCGGCGCCAACATCGTCACGCCTCCTTACTCCACCGACGCCACCGCCACCTTCACCGACACCGAACTGCTCGCCATCCAAGGCATGTGGCAGCGCGTCGCGGAAGACTACGCGCCGTTCGACGTGGACGTGACCACGGAGGATCCGGGTGTCGAAGCCTTGCGCCGGTCCGGAACCACGGATGCGAACTACGGCATCCGCGTCTGCATCGGCGGCAGCAGCAGCGACTGGTACGGTTCCGGTGCGGGCGGCGTTGCCTACATCGGTTCGTTCACGTGGAACACCGATTCGCCCGCGTTCGTCTTCCCGGCGCAACTCGGCAACGGCAACGAGAAGTACTGCGCCGAAGCCATCAGCCACGAGGCTGGCCATACGATGGGACTCTCGCACGATGGCACCGTCGCCACGGCGACCACCGCAGCCCAGGGATACTACGCCGGCCATGGGTCCGGAGTCACCGCGTGGGCGCCCATCATGGGCGTGAGCTATTACCGCGCGGTCACCCAGTGGTCGAAAGGCGAGTACGCGAACGCCAATAACAAGGAAGACGATCTCGCCATCCTGAACTCCTACATTCCCTACCGGGCGGATGACCACGGCGACACCGCGGCCACGGCCACCTATCAGATCGCCGGCCCGACCTTCGTGAGCGCCGGCAACCTCACCCGCAGCACTGACGTCGATGTCATCGCCTTCACGACGGCATCCGGCGCGGTCTCGATCTCGATCGTTCCCGACAACCTTTCGCCCAACGTCGATCTCCTCGTGGAACTGCGGAATGCCGCGGGCACCCTGATCACCACGGCCAATCCCACGGCGACCCTTTCCGGATCCATTGCCACGACGCTCACGTCGGGAACCTACTTCCTGCACATCCGGGGCACGGGCTTCGGGGATCCGCTCACGACCGGGTATTCGAGTTACGGATCGATCGGCAGCTTCGTGGTGACCGGCCAGGTCGTCGATCCGAGTGGCGCACTGGCTCCGGTGGCGGTCATCTCCGCCACGCCCGCCTCGGGCAATGCGCCGTTGCCCGTGACCTTCAACGGGTCCGGATCCTTTGATCAGGACGGCACCGTCACCGGTTACGCGTGGAACTTCGGGGACGGCACCACCGCCACGGGAGCGCAGGTCTCCAAGACCTACTCCATCGCGGGAACCTATACGGCCACACTGACCGTGACCGATGACACCGGTCGCACCGGCACCGCCTCGACCGTCATCCAGGTGACGGCTCCGAACATCCTTCCGACCGCGGTCATCACGACCACGGCCACGACGGGTGCCGCCCCGTTGGCCATCACCTTCGGCAGCACCGGTTCCAGGGATCCCGACGGCACCATCGCTTCCTATGCGTGGAACTTTGGGGACGGAACCACCGGGACCGGTGCCCAGGTGACAAAGACCTTCAGCACGCCCGGGACCTACAACGTGACCCTCACCGTCACCGACAACCGCGGCGGCAAGGGCACAGCGACCACCACCATCGTGGCCACCTCCAACCCGGCCACAACGCTGCGGGTGCAGTCGATCGTGCTTTCCCGGGCGACTACGTCCCGCGGGAAAACGGTCAGCGCCCTGGTGCGCGTGACCAATCTCAATGGGGCCAACGTCTCCAGCGTCACGGTCAACGGCCGCTGGTCCGGACTCGTCTCGGGTACGACCTCGGGTCGGACGGGATCGACAGGCACCCTCACCTTTGGGAGCTCCCGATTCACCACGACCGGCACCGTGACGTTCACCGTCACCGGCCTGAGCCGCACCGGATACACCTACGCCCCCGCCCAGAACATCCAGTCCAGCGCCTCCATCAGCGCCGCACCGACGGCGCGGTAAGGGGGGAGGAGCTTCAAGTTTGAAGCCTCCTGCGTAGCAGACGACGTCAGGAGGCTGGGGACGGAGTTGCCAGTTCCCAGTCTCCAGTTTGAATGCCGGAGCATATAGCCCCGGGTCGTTCGAAGCACGCACCCGGGGAATGACGTGTCGAAGCGGAATCCGTAGCCCGGCAGGGGTGCAAAGACTACGGAGTCTGCAACCCCTGCCGGGGTAAATAACTCTTTGAGTGGCCGGGACCCGGGGTTGCTTCGCACCCCGGGCTATCCGCTTCAACGCCTCCGGCGTACCCAAGAGGCACAACCCCGAATTTCAGGTGGCGAAGCCTGCGGTGACAATTTTCATCCAGGACGTGACTCCAGCCACTTGCCCACCGCGGGGGGCTGGAACTGTTCCATCCGCTCCAGCAGACGGACGGGATCCGAATCCACCCGAAGCACCCCGGCATGCTCCGGTCGAACGAACCCGCTGCGGGCCATGTGCTCGACGAACCCGATGAGTCCATCGTAGAAGCCGGCCACGTTCAGCAGTCCCACAGGCTTGGTGTGCAGTCCCAACTGGATCCAGGTGAGCGTCTCGAACAACTCGTCCATCGTCCCGAAACCACCGGGCAACGCGACGAAGGCGTCGCTGAGATCCACCATGCACTGTTTGCGTTCGTGCATGGACTCGACCACGCGGAGGTCGGCGACCCCCGGATGCTGAATTTCGCGCTCCAGGAGGGTGCGGGGGATCACGCCGACGACCCGGCCACCGGCGGACAGGGCCCCGTCGGCCACCGCGCCCATCAGGCCAACGTGGGCTCCCCCGTACACCAACCGGATCCCGTTCCGGGCGAGGAACGCACCCATTTCAAAAGCGGATTCACGGTAGCGGGCATCGTCGCCCATCCCGGAACCGCAATACACACAGACACTCTGGAAACGCGACACGCCAACAGCCTGAGGCCTGGTGGTTTCGCAGCAAGATGGAAGGTGGGGACGGAGTCGCCAGTTCCCAGTTCCCAGTTGCCGGTGGCCTCTCATCCGCCTCGTGACCTCGTCGACTACGTTCGTCGACGACGTCAGGAGGCTGGGGACGGAGGCACCCGGTTTCCAACGCCAACGGCGTTGAGGCCCGCAGCCCAGGGTTGCCGAGCTTGCGAGGCTACCCTGGGTCACCGTCCCACCCCGGGTCCCAACCGCAATGCGGTTGTGGCACCCGTTCCTGCTGAGAATTGGAGACGGGGAAGTCCGTCCGGCCACAACCGCGTTGCGGTTGGAACGTCATTCATCGGCAACCCCAGGGTTGTCCTCGTTCCTCGGACCAACCCTGGGCTTTAGGCCTCAACGCCGTTGGCGTTGGGAACGCGGACATGTGGCCGGGCGACCGGCCCCGCACGCGGTTGGGCATGACGCCGGGCACGCGGCCACGCACGGTTCCACGCACGGTTCCACGCACGGTTCCACGCACGGTTCCACGCACGGTTCCACGCACGGTTCCACGCACGATGCCACGCACGCGGCCGGGCCACGCGGCCGGGTACACGCGTCCCGAATCCCAACGGGATTCTGGCCTCTAGCCCAGGGTTGGTCCGAGGAACGAGGACAACCCTGGGAATGCCCATCGATGCGGATCCAACCGCAACGCGGTTGTGGCCATGACGCCATGGAATCCCCGGGCTGGCGCGATGGTCAGGATCGAAGGGGCCACAACCGCGTTGCGGTTGGCTTCGGAGGGACCCGTAACCCAGGGTAGCCTCGCAAGCTCGGCAACCCAGGGCTGGCGGCCAGAATCCCGTTGGGATTCACGGAACCCACCCGATCCCACCGGGTGAGGGCACCCAGCGGGAGTTCCGGGTTTCCAGCTTCAAGACGCAATTGCAGAAGTCATCTCGAGAGGACCGCGGAACGGTTGGGCTTTCGCCGTGCGCCGTGTTGCGGCGAGGGCGGGCGAGGTTCAAATTTGGAGCCCAACGGAGACGCCGCGTGGGGGCAGGCGGCCTACAAGAGAAGTTCCCAGAGGCCAGAATCCAGTTCCCAGAACCGATTGAAGGCCGGGTGCCCTCACCCGGCGGGAGCGATGAAAAGCCGCGTGAGGGCACGCGGCCTACACTTCTATCACCTCTTCCACAGCCTCCTGACGTCGTCTGCTACCTACGCGAGGACACCCTCGACGACGTTGCCGTGGACGTCGGTGAGACGGCGTTCGAGTCCGTTGTGGTAATAGGTGAGCCGTTCGTGATCGAGACCGAGGAGATGCAGGATCGTGGCGTGGAGGTCGTACACGGTGACGATGTTCTCGGCGGCCTTGTAGCCGAAGTCATCCGTCGCGCCGTAGCTGAAACCCTTCTTCACGCCCGCGCCCGCCATCCAGCAGGTGAATCCAGCAGGGTTGTGATCGCGTCCCTGGGACCCCTTCTGGAACGTCGGCATCCGACCGAATTCCGTGCACCACACGACCAAGGTTTCGTCGAGCAACCCACGTTGCTTGAGATCGAGGAGCAGACCGGCGGTGGGCTTGTCGAGCACCGGACCGTGGACGCTGTACTGGTTGAGGAGATCCTTGTGACCGTCCCAGTTGCTGACGCCTTCGCCTCCGGTCTGATAGGCCCCGTTGAAGAGCTGGACGAAGCGCACCCCCCGTTCGACAAGGCGACGCGCCAGGATGCAGTTCCGCGCGTAGGCGGTGCGGATGTCCTTCACCGGCGTGCCGGATTCGTCCGCGCCGTACAACTTCAGGATGTGTTCCGGCTCGCTGGAAAGATCGGCGATCTCCGGAACGGTGAGCTGCATCCGGGCGGCGAGCTCGTAACTGGCGATGCGCGCGGCGAGAGCGGTGTCGCCCGGGAACCGCTCGGCGTGGTGGGCATTCAGTCGCTGGAGGAAACCACGCGTGGCAGCGTCGGAATCGGAACCCAACCCTCCGGGACGGGCGAGGTTGCGGATGGGTTTGGTGGCGTTGAAATCGGTGCCCTGGAAGGCGGCGGGAAGGAAGCCAGGGGCCCAATTGTTGACGCTGTTCTGGGGTTTGCCGCGTGGGTCCGGGATGGCGACGTAGGCCGGAAGACTCTGGTCCTCGCTTCCCAACGCATACGTCAACCAGGCGCCGAGGCAGGGGAAGCCGTCGAGGGTATTGCCCGTCGACATGAAGTTCTCGCCCGGGCCGTGGGTGTTGGTCTTGCCCTGCATCGAGTGGATGAAGCAGAGGTCGTCGGCGAGCGCTCCCAGATGCGGCACGAGATCGGAGATCATCTTGCCGGATTGGCCGCGTGGGCGGAACTCCCACGGGCTCTTCGTGAGAGCGCCCTGTTCGCCCTGGAAGGTGATGAGCTTGTCGACGCCCGGCATGGGCTGGCCATGTCGGCGGATCAGCTCCGGCTTGTAGTCGAACGTGTCCAACTGGCTGCACGCGCCGCTGCAGAAGATCACGAGGACGTTCTTGGCCTTGGGCGCGAAGTGCGGCTTCCGGGGCGCGTACGGCCGGCCGGGATCGATCTCGGGTCGGAGCGCTTCCTTGCCGGAGACATTCGACCCAAGCAAACCCTGGCGGCCAAGCATCGCGGTCAGCGCGATGGCACCGAGACCGGTGCCCGCGTCGGAGAGGAAGCGGCGGCGGTTCAGGAGGGGGTGGATGGGATTCATGGGATGAAGAGGAACTCGTTGGAATTCAGCACGGCCCGGCACAGCGCCGGCAAGCCTTCGGCCTGCACGAATTTTTCCGCCTCGCGCGCCTCGATGGCGTCGGGCGCCCGGTTGTAGGCGAGGGTCCAGGCCTGGCGGACCTGCGCCGCGGGATCGTGGCCCGCCTCCTTGCGCAGGCGTTCGGCGAACACCGCCGATTGCTGGAGGATGAACCGGCTGTTGAAGAGATTGAGCGCCTGCAAGGGCGTGGTCGACAGGCTGCGCCGGGGCATCACCAGGCTGCCATCCGGGCAATCGAAGGCTCCGAAGATGCCGTCCTGTTCCATCCGGACCTTGTACGCGTAGACCATCCGCCGCCATTCCGGCGGCCCGAACTCCTCCTTCGGGTGGTAGTGGTACACGTTCTCCCGGTCGACCTCGTGCAGGTGGAAGCTCGGGCCGCCCATCGTCCGGTCG
>JBIKWS010000203.1:0-6653 GCA_044356195.1 Cyanophyceae cyanobacterium | reverse complement strand
TCCGTGCTGATCCAGCGCGACCCGCGCGGGGCGAACGAGATGCTGCTCAACCTTTCGGAATTGTTGCGGATGAGTCTTCGGGACGATTCCACCACGGGCATTCCATTGCGGGAGGAGTTGCGATTGCGGTATGGGTGATGGCACGCGCTCCCTGGATGTGGTCGAGCACATCTTGACGCTGCCCCCTTTGGGAAAGGTTGCGGGGAGGCGATGTCCTCATCGCCTTGCAAAAGACTTTGGAACGGCGACGAGGACGTCGTCACCCCGTTCCTCACGGGACAGTGACACGAGGCGCGCGATGTGGCCAAAGCGGTGAGATCGGGGTTGCACGGGATTCCGGAGCGGCGTTTGATTCGACTTCAACGCAGGCGCAAGGTCTGCATTCAGGATCAGGCGGTGTGTGGTGTGTGGCCTCCGAGGCCATGCTTCCCCGGGGGCGTAAGGGACCGACTGGAGGTGGGTTTTTGGGCGACGGGTGAAGCATGGCCTCGCAGGCCAGACACACAGGATACACCAACTGGGAGAAGGACATCGTCTTCCTGGATCCCCGAATCGAGCGTGTCCGGAACTTCATTCTTGCCCCGGCCGTTGGTTTGCGTGAAACCGGCCGCGGTGAAGAACATCGTCTATTTCGACCTGGAAACGCAGAAGTCGGCGGATGAGGTCGGAGGATGGGACAAGATCCGGGACCTCAAGATGAGCGTGGGGGTGACGTACAGCACCACACGGGGGGGCTATCGGATCTATCAGGAGCGCGAGGTGGATGCGCTGATCCGGGAGTTGCAGCGGGCGGATCTGGTGGTGGGCTTCAACGTCCTCCGGTTCGATTACGAGGTGCTGCACGGGTACACGGTGTTCGACCTCGCGCAGGTGCCGACCCTGGACATGCTGGTGGTCGTCGCCGACACGCTGAAACACCGGCTCTCCCTGGACTCGATCGCGAACGCGACGTTTGGACTGGAGAAGACCAGCGAGGGGTTGCAGGCGATCCAATGGTTCAAGGAGGGAAAGATGTACGAGATCGCGGAGTACTGCTGCTACGACGTGAAGCTGACGAAGCTGGTCCACGAGTACGGCGCGCAGAACAAGCTGTTGTTCTACAAGAACCGGTTCGGGGCGAAGTTGAGTGTGCCGGTGAGTTGGTAGGGGTGGGGAGAGTTTGAAGTTTCAAGATTCAAGTTTGAAGGGGGCTGCGCCGGGTGGGGGCACCCGGCCTTCAATTTGGAGACTGGAATCTGGCAACTCGGACTTCCCATTGCAGGCCCGGCCTACAGGGGGAGATCACGGACTCCCTCGGACGGATCGCCTCCTGACGTCGGCGACTACGTCTGAAAGTGGCGACTGTCTGGGTCAGGAAGGCAGCAAAAAACCCCTGCGGTCCCGGGGTGGGACGGCAGGGGTTTGAAGGAAGGCCTAGATCAGGCGTTCGTGGCGGGGGCCGCCGGGGCGGCGGCGGGGAGGGAGGCGACGTCCTCGACAGCGGCATTGATCTCGAGGAAGTCGAGGACCTTGCCGGTGAGGATGTCCTGGCGGATCTCGTTGACCGCGTTCCGCTCCTGGATGGCCTTGACCATCTTCTCCGGGGTCAGGTTGTTCTGCTGGGCCAGCTGGAGCACGCGCTGGGTGATGTCGCGGTCTTCGACGCGCAGCTTCTCCTCGGCGGCGATGCGGTTGAGGATGAAGGCCGTCTTCACGCGCTCGCGGGCATTGACCTGGGCGTTGGTGAAGATCTCGTCGCGCTTCTGCTCGATGAGTTCCTTGGCGACGCCGCGCTGCTGGTTCTCGTTGACGACGTTGTAGACCAGGTTGCGCGTCTCGTTGGAGACGAGGCTCTCGGGGAGCTCGATCTCCACCTGGGCACTGAGGGCCTTGATGATCTGGTCGCGGACGGAGCGCTTCTGACGGAAGTCGAGTTCGCGCTGGAGGTCCGTGCGGATGCCCTGGAGGAGCGTGGCGATATCGGCGGCACCGAACTGCTTGGCGAAGGCGTCGTCAACGACGGGCAGGAGCTTCTCCTTCACGCCGAGAACCTCGACCTCGTACACGACGGTCTTGCCGGAGAGTTCCTTGTGCACGAAGTCCTCGGCCAGGGTCACGGTCACGGTGCGCTTGTCACCCTTGACGGCGCCGATGAGGGGCTCGGTGAAACCGGGAAGGAAGGAGCCGGTCTTGATGAGGACCCAGAAGTTCTCCTTCTTGGTCAGCCCGAGCGCGGTGGGCGCGATGTCGGTGAGGGGCTTGCCATCGGTGGTCCCGGTGTAATTGACCACGGCGACGTCGCCGTCCTGCACGGGGCGATCGACATCGTTGTACTGGGCGTGCTGCTCGCGGAGGATGCCGAGGGCGCGGTCGACGTCGGCTTCGGTGGCGACGGTGAGCTCGCGCTTGGCGGCGATGCCCTTGTAATTGGGGAGGGCGAAGTCCGGAGCGACCTCCACCGTGGCCGTGAACTGGAGGGCCTGGTTGCGGCCGAACTGCTGGTCTTCGACGTCGAGGGTGACGACGATGTTGAGCTTTTCCTGCTGGGCCGCAGCGCGGAAGGACTCCTCGATCAGCTTCTTGCGCGTCTCCTCGACGATGCGGGGTTCGTAGGAGCGGGTGATCAGGTGCTTGGGAGCCTTGCCCGGGCGGAAGCCGGGGAGCTGCGCGGCCTTTTGAAATTCAGCCGTCACAGCGTCGAACGTTGCGTTGACCTTTTCGACGGGCACCTCCACACGGAGGAGCTTCTTGCACGGACCCAGATTCTCGACGGAAACGTTCACGTTAATGCCTTTGTGCGAAATCGCCTGTTTGCCTCTTCAATACATGCCGACCCGGGGCTACCGGGGAGGCAAAGGGGTGGACACTAGGGAGCACGGAGGGGGGGCTCAAGATTCAAGTTTTCAAGATTCAAGTTGGAAGTTTGAAGTCGGAGCGGGACGTCGGCTTACTTCAGATGCTTGCGCAGGAACTCGAAGGTGCCAACGCCGTGGATGGTGTGCGGGCCGTCGAAGAACTCGATCTCGGTGCGGTCAGCGAGACCCATCTTCACGTAGTGGCGTCGGGTGCGGGCATATTCGTAGGCCACCCATTCATCGGGGGCGACGCCATCCTCGTGTCCGCGTTCGACCATGAACGGGCGGGGGAAGATGAGCCACGAGAGCTCGGCGTAATTGAAGGTGTTGCCGAGGTTCCATTCGGGCATGTCGTATTCGCTGTTCCAGAGGTAGCTGTAGGGCGCACGGGCGGAGGCGACCTTCCAGATCCATTCGTTGTAATCGGCAGAACAGATGCTCAGGCAGTAGCGGTCGACGAGGACGGGGACGCGCATGGCGGTCTTGCCGCCGTAACTGAGGCCGTAGAAGGCGATGCGCGCGGGATCGACGTCCTCGCGCGCGGCGAGCCAGTCGGTGATGACCTCGTGCTGGCGGACGATGAAGGACCAGAGGGTCAGGCCGGCGGGTTGGGCCTTGCGCAGGACCTGGCGGAACTTCGTCTCGCCGATGTATGGGTTCTGCGGTGAGAAGGTGATGTAGCCCTGTTCCGCGAGCCGATAGGCGTAGCGATGGTAGGCCCAGTGATCCACCCAGGGATCGGCGGCGTCGCGCGGGCGACCTTCGAGCCCATGTTGGCAGACGACGACCGCGCGGCGTTCGCCGGGCTTCATGCCGGCGGGAAGGATCAGCGTGCCCCAGGCGAACACGTCGGGATGGACGTCGAACTGGACCTCATATCCGCGGATGCCGTTCGTCTCGAAAAGGAGACGGCTGCGTGGGTTCGGGGCCAGGCTGGGCTTCGGGATCTCGCCGGTGACCTCGCGGCGGAAGCGGTCGCGGAAAGGGGCGGTGGAATTGGTGAATTCGGCGACGGACTTGAAGTTGGCGGTCTTCCAGAAATCAGCGCGGGTGTACTGGGCTTCGCGCAGGAGCCATTGGGTGTCGTCGAGGAGTTCGCGATAGAGGCGTAGCGTGCGTGCGTCGGGATCGGGGAGCGTGTTGGAACCGTTGCGGGCGGGAGCGACACCGAGCGGCTTCACGGATGGCGGCGCGCCCGCGCTGGCGGTCAGCAGCGCGCGGATGGTTTCTTCGCCGAGGGCAGCGTCGGGACCGGGGCGAAGGGCCCGGACCGAAGCGCCAGCGAGGGATTTCAGGAGATCGAACTCTGCGTCGAAGGCTGCGGATTCCGGACGCCACAGCTTCCCGGGGGCAGCGCCGCCGGCGTCGGTGTGCGTGACCTCGGGATAACGCCCGTGCTCGACGAGGACGCGTCGCGGGGCGATGAGCGCGGCCATCTCGGCGTCGGTGAAGGTGTGGAGGAGCGACCAGACGTTCCGGTAGACGGGGAGTTCCGGTTGGCG
The DNA here is from genome assembly GCA_044356195.1 of Cyanophyceae cyanobacterium. GTDB lineage: Bacteria > Verrucomicrobiota > Verrucomicrobiia > Limisphaerales > UBA9464 > UBA6176. The sequence continues at coordinate 2,317 of JBIKWS010000203.1, read as the reverse complement.
CGCGGTGAGGCCGAAGGAACCCGCGATGGCCACCGCCTGGAAACGGTCGTCGACCGCACCGGCGATCTGGGCGACCAGACCGCCTTCGCCGTGGCCCACGAGCAGCAGAGGGGTGGCCTTCGGGGTTCCGAGGGCGTCAGCTCCGGCGAGCACGCGCTGGGCTTCGTAGCCGAGGGGATGACGACCGAGTTCGTACGCGGCGCGCCAGAGGGTTTCGCGCTGGCTGTGCTTCACCGAGCGGACGCCGGGGTTGCCGGCAAACCGGTTGCCGCGGTCGACCAGTGCGGGCACGAGGACGCGGCAACCGTTGGCTGCGAGGCGCCGGGCGAACTGGTTGTCTTCGACGATTCCCGGAGCCAGTCCCGCGACCTGCTCGGGCGTGACGTCGCAGTCGGGAACCGCGATGACGTCGGCCACGGGGGGCTTGTCCGGAACAAGGAGCAATCCCTCGCCGTGGACGCCGCGGAAGACGTCCCACGCGACGGCGTAGACCTGGTATCCGGAGCCTTGCGCCAAGGCGAGCGAAGGCACGCCCACGCTGTTGGTCACCGGATTGCCGAGGTAGCGCAGGGCCGAGGGCGTGCGCGGATCGACGATTCCGTGGAGTTCGCGCAGCCGTGCGCGGAGGGGTTCGCGATTGGTGGCGGGGGCATTGGACCAGGCCGCGGCGCGCAAGGGAGCGAGCGTGGCGCGGTGGCGATCAAGGTAGCGGTCGAGTCCTGCGACCATCTCGGCGGCGGGATCGGCCGGTGGGGTCAGTGGCTGGGTGCCGGGGAGGTGCTGGGCCTGGACGGAAGCCGCGGCCAGGGACAGGCAGAACCAGAGCGGGAGGACAGGGAAGCGCATGGGGGGACTTTGCGGGGATGGCGGATGTAATCAAGGGAGCGGTTGACTTGGATGAACGGGCTGGCGTATCGGGCTGACGCTCAGGACCTACGCGGGCCTGACGGTGACCGGTGTAGCGGGCCGTACTTACCGGATCGAGGCGTCCAACGATCCGCAGGGAACGTGGGTGCCGGTCGGAACCCTCAAGCTGGAATCGTCCCAGGCTTTCTGGCTCGACGTGGACTCCCCGCAGAATCCGCTGCGCGTGTACCGTGCAGTGGAAGTGCCCTGAGGGAGGCGGGGGTAGACCTTGGCGAGATGGGGCGGGTGATTCAACGGAGTGGATTCCAGACCCGCTGGAAACCGAGCCCCTCAAAGTCCTTCACGTTGAATGTCGCGAACTCTTCCACGCCTGCTTTGCGAAGCGTCAGAGCCAGACGCAAAACTCAGCATTACCGGCCTCCGCTATTTGCTCGAAGTTTCTTCGGCTTCTGCCAACGCCTTGAAATCCATGCTATCGAAGTCTGCCTGGAAGTGGTCTGGCGGTAGCACGGGAAGTTTCCACTTCTGATCTGAAGCCCGGAGTGGGTACGCCCGTGCCATATGTTCCAAGCCGCGACGGACAACCTCTGCCAGCGACCATTCGCGCTCTTTGGCGATCGCCTTCGCCCTGTGGTAGAGCTCGTCTGGCAGTTGGATCTGCGTCTTGATCATGATGGCATTTTGCCATCCCTGACCTCGATGTCAACGAACCGGAAGCATGGGCGGGGGCTGTTCGGCATCATTGAAAATTGAAAGTTAGGCTTTCAAAGCTCAATGAACCAAAGTTGCTCCTGCACCAGCTCAGGAAACTGGAAACCGTGAACTTCCTTCAGGCATCCGGCGTTGCTGGCGGTGGGAGACAGGGGTATTGATTGGGCCACAGATGAATCTGTTGCCAATTCTGCGTCGGACGGGGTTCTGGGCGATCCTGTCGACCGCGCTGCTGGGGGCGGGAACCGTGAACGCCCAGAACACAGCCAAGGCCCCGGCCCTGGAACTGAAGGTGGGAACCAACTACATGGTGGTCATCCCGAAGAGCGTCCTGGGGCGGGAACACCTGCTTTCGGCGTCGATCATTCCCCAGCAGACCTCGCCCACGAGCACGGGTCTGGCGGGCAAGATCGTCCGGTTCGAGATCTTCCACGACGGCGTGGATCTCTACGAATCCACCAAGGGTCTGGTGGTCACCGAGGACCTTCCGGCGCGTCGGTTGCTGACGACGTTCCCGATCGTCTCGCAGACGGACACGGAGGTGGTGATCGATTTCAACCGCGGCATGCGGCGTGTGTTCACGGACATCTGGTACGGCAGCGGAAACCGCGATCGCGTGATGGAAGTGCCGCAGAGCCGCGTGTTCGCGGCGGAAGTCCGGGATAACATCCTGGCGTTGCGCCAGAGCGTGCAGGCGCGTGACTTGGAGAATGGCGCGAGCGTGGAGTCGCGTTACGAG
>JBIKWS010000202.1:0-6658 GCA_044356195.1 Cyanophyceae cyanobacterium | reverse complement strand
CACCGTGATCGACAAGTCCCTGCCCACCGGTGTCTCCACCCTGGGACGGCATTACTTCCCGCCGGTGATGGCACCGGCGTACGGCTCCCATGCCACGGCGGCCACGTTCAACACGCTCGAATGGAATTACATTTCCACGAACCGGAGCACTGTCACCAACGTGGTCACGTTCGGCACAGCCAACGGCATCACCTCCCAGCAGTTCCTGGTGCCAGTGCCGCCGCCGTCGCCCGTCGGCGCGCTCTCGGGAGGCGTGCAGATGAACCTGTCGGTCGAATGGAAGACCGCCACCGCCCGCGATGGCCATGCCACCCACTTTCCCCGCGACATCATCCCGGAGATGCGCATGAACGGCGGCAAGGTCACCGGCATTCCCGTCCAGATGACCGTCTCGACGGATGGCGAACAATGGCGGCTCTATCGCAAGCTCGATGACGGACCGCTGGCCATGATCGGCGAAGGCGACGTGCCGCCCGCCCGTGCCGGCCGCAATGCCGCTCCGGCCGCCGATGCCCAGATTCCCTTCATCGACGATGCCATGCCCATCAACACCACCGGTGCCCGGTATTACTCCCAGTACCTCGATGCCGATGGGAACGCGGGTCCGCTCATCGCTTCGGTCGCCATCGGCTTTTCCACGCCGCCGCCGCCGGCCTCCGCCCTGTCCCTGATTCCCGGTGACGGCGGTACGAACGATCCCAGCAAGACCATGACGTACACCTGGAGCGCCGCTCCCTACGGCACCGCCCGGTACCGCATCTGGATCGGGAACCCGGCGCGCCAGGGCGCGCCATCATTGATTCCGGTGCAAGGGATCAACTTCACCGGCACGTCTTCCACGGGTCCAGCGGCTCGCCGCAACGCCGGACCCGCCATCGCCGTTCCTTCCGTGGCCGACACCACCTTCCCGCTCGTTCCTGCAATCTACCGCGACTTCGTCACTGAAACCGGCATCACCAATCTTCCCTGCACGGTCATCGACACGACGCTGATCGGCGGGCGTGTGGGCATCGGCCCGGTCTACTCCAACCTCCTCACTCGGGCCACGATCTCGGCGGACCTCTACGTCCTTGTCGAGCCGGTGGCGCTGGATGGGACGGTGGGTGTCGCCAGTGCCGCCAAGGTCCTTCCTGCAGGAGCGGGCGCTTCGAGCACCAATGTGGTCGTCCCTTGGCCACGACGTCCGCTGCCGCCACCGCGGCTCGACTTCACCACGGGCACGCCTGGCTTCTCCGCGGTGCGCATCAAGAACGGCGACCTCAACGGCACGAACAACGCCGACTTCAACGGCATCGGCATCCTGGTGGGAACGACGTCGATCAACGCCAAGATCGGATCGAATCCCGCCACCGGTCGGAATGCCTGGCTGAACGGACTGATCGATCCCGATGACCTCCTCTTCAAGGACGCGGAGACCTCGCTGCCGATCTTTGGGCACATCCTCGCCACCGTGACCCGGGTGTCGCCCCCGGGCCTCGAGCTGCCTATCGTGATCAACACACAGCCTCCGGTGTCCGCGGTCCTCTACCGGCAGCAGATTCCGAGCGCGGCCTTCCCGCAGCCTCCCGGCGACCTGCTCCAGGTCAGCCCAATGCTCGATGGGATCGAGCACAACAAGTTCAGCGATCCGCTCACCGCACCCTTCGCCCCGGTCAACATCCCGGCGACGCGGCTGGATGACCCCTTCATCGGGATCTTCCCGTACCTCGGGAGCTACGGCTTCTTCCTACTCGATACTCAGCCGGTCATCTCCGGTGCCACCTACCAGTATTTCCTCGTCCGGTTCGATGACTTCGGTGAGATGATCGAAGTCCTGCCCACCAACTCCGTCACCGCCACTCCGTGACCCTCGACGCCATGAAGCATCTCCTGGGCAAGCTCCTCCTCCTCGCGGCGATTCCCGCCGCCGTCGCCACCGCGCTCCCGCCGGAGCCCGTCGTCGAGACCGCCACCGAGTTCACCACGGCGGCCGATCTCAACGGGGATTCGATCCTCGACCTGATCGTTGTCGACAAGGCCACCGGTCAGTACCGGACGGCCTTTCTGTCCGGCAACAAGGCCGTCTGGGAAGTGGCCCGGCCGTCCGGCATTACGGATGTGACCGGCTTCAGCACGGGGCCCATCCTTGCCCGCGAACCCGCCGGGGTGCTTTCACTGATCGGTTCCACGAACCGCGCGGACATGGTGTTCGCGAGTCCGATGGCCAACCGGCTTTCGATCATCAACGGCGGCATCACGACTCCGAATCCCCAGCCGTTTCCGGTCTATCCGGTGGGCGTGAAACCCGAGTTCGTCGTGGCACTCGACGTCGGCGGTGCCGGTGCCAACACCTGGCTGGACCTATTCAGTGCCAGCATCGGCGACGGCGCGCCGGATCCGTTCCGCATGGCGCTGACCCGGAATCTCACCGGGACATTCCAACCGTTCTCGGACCAGGTCCTTCCCGTCCGCCTGGCCCGGGGCAACCGGGTGCTGCCGCGTACCAACTCCCCCTCCGAGTACGCCGCGGCGGTGGGTCGCACGCCGACGACGGGACAGGTCCTGCTCTATGATTTCACCGGTGGCCTCAACCGGATCCAGGCCTCGATCCTGGCCCAACCGCCCAACGTGGAGTACGCCGCGGGGACGTTCTCGAATCGTGCCCTCGCCACCTTCCTCGTGTACGTGCCCGGCGCGTCGAACCTGACGGTGTATCCGCTCGTGGAAACGGCCCCGAACGACTTCGAGTTCCTGGCTGCGCCATTCGCAACCCTTCGCTTTGGGACCAACCGCCTCGATGCCGTCCAGGTCCTGCAGGGCAGTGGCTCGGCCCAATTGGGTATCATCGCCAATGACGGCACCCGCGCCGAGATCTACGCCTACGACGGCCGCACCAACATCGTCCGCGTCGCGGCCTTCAACGCCACCTCGCCCAACCTCTTCACCCGCTTCGTGGGCACCGGTCCCACCAATGCCCATCTCCTCTCGGGTCCCCGCGGGATCTCGTCCGCCTTCATGAGTCTGGTGTGGAACGGCACCACCTACGCCGTCGAAACCACCGGCGATCTCACCCCGCTCCAACCTACCGCCGGACGCGCCAACCTCGCCCAGTATCTCCGCGAACCCTTCGTGCATCCGTCCCCGGTCCTGCTCGCGCTGAACGCCGCCGCCGACTGGGCCTCGGGTCCGGGCTTCGGAACAAACTCGGGCCCCGGCATCACCAACCGTGTCGTCAACGTCGTCGGCGAGTCCTTCTCCAGCCCGCGCAACGGTCTCGCTTCACCCACGCCGGTCGCCATCCTCGCCGAGCCCGCCACGACCCACGTGCTCGCGTCGCAGTATGCCGAGTCCATCGCCATCGCCACGCTTTCGCCCGCGCTCGGTCCCATCGTCTCCGACCTCAAGATCCACCCGCCCTCCGGCACGTATGACGTCGGCGTCACCGTCACGCTCTCGCCTGGCCTCGCCGCCCACCAGGTCCGCTTCCGCACCAACGGCGGTCCCTGGACGACCTATTCCGCGCCTCTCTACGTCTATCGCGACACCGACCTCGAAGCCTACGCCGCTCCCGCTCCCGGGGGACCGCGGTCCGCGATCCTCGCTGCCCAATACCGGTTCACCCAACCGTGGTACGCCATCGACTCCGATGCCGACGGCGTTCCTGATTTCGTCGAGGAAGCCAAACGGCTCAACCCGCAAGGTGGCGATGACAGCGACAGCGACGGGTTCACCGACTTCGACGAACTGCTCTCCGGTTCGGATCCGACCCTCGCGACGGACGTGCCGCCCACCAATCATGTGCGGGCCTCGTTGATCTTCCCGGTCGAACTCCAGCTGACGCCGCAGCCCTTCCTCGTGCCGCTCCCCGGCATCGGAGCCGCCACCGGAACCGTGGTGAGCGTGCGCACGCCGCAGGGCTCGTTGCTCGTGGCCGCGCCCACCACCCGCAAGGCGCTGCTCGAAGCGCCGTCTGCCGATCTGCTCCTGAACTTCACCGCCGGTTCCTTCGTCAGCGTGGCCACGCCCGAACACTTCAATGCCACGCCGGCGCGCAACCCACCCGCGGAACCCAGCGGACGCGAATTGCTCGGCCTGCTGACGGTTCCGCCGCCGGCCTTCGAGTCGGTTCCGTATTCCCCGGGCATCGGCCCCATCCCGCTCACGATCCAGCGCGAAGCCGAGCTGTGGGAAGCCGCCGCACGGACCTTCCTCGGCACCAACACGCCCCCCAAGGTCAACGCCGTCCTGCAACCCGTCGATGTCCTCACCGCCGCCCTGATGGAGCGCAAGCTGGACCTGCTTCTGCCCACGAACGTGTGGCCGCGCACGAATCGGCTCTCGCTCTTTCCCCATCGTCCCGGCGATGCCATCCGCACGAATCCACCGGTCGACGCCCTCAACTGGCTGGGCTCGCCGCTGCGCTCCAATACCTGGCACCTGAACGCCATGCTCGAAGGCTTCCGCACGGGCGTGCAGTCGATCTCCAATTCCCAGGTCGCCACGCTGCGTCTGGTCAATTCCAGCCTCTACGGCATCTGCACCTACTCCAACATCACCACCGTCACCAACGGCACGAACGTCCTCCGTCTCTCGACCTATCCGCCGCTCATCGTTGCGCTGCGCACGCTGATCGAATCCAACGCGCTGCCGGAACCGTACGCTTCCATCGCCGAGTTCACCCCCACGGTGGTTTCCAACGCCGCCGCGGGAGCCCGCTTCATCCTGGATGGCGTCCAACCCCGCCCACGCGTCGAGGTCCAGCTGGCCGTCGGACCCAAGTCGTTCATCGGCGATTGCGGCGTCCTCTTCGATGGTTCCGGCCAGCGCGTCGCGCTGCGCGATCGATACGGCCGGGCCTACTTCCCCGGTGCCGCCTTCGATGTGCCTCCGGGTGCCATCGTCCGCCTCGTCGGATTCGAGGATGTCGCCATCCCGACGTGCGCCGACCGCGCCATCGAGGTCATCGCCTTGGCTCTCATCGACGTGCCACCGGGATCTTACTCAGACTTCGACCGCGACGGCCTGGATGACTCGTGGGAACTGACCTTCCTCGGCGGCTCGCTCGACGAGAACGGTGCCAACGACCACGACGGCGACCTGTTCTCGAATCGCGCGGAACTGCTCGCCGGAACCGATCCGTCCAACGCCGCCTCGAAACCGCCCGGTCCGCCGCCGGGCTCCGAACTCGCCGCCGATGGCATCCCCGCCGTACCCGAAGGCGATGCAGTCATGGCGGAGGGCGAAGACGGAGCACTCGACGTTTCCCTCGACGGCGACAGCGAGGATGGCGTGGTGCTGGACGCTGGCGACAGCGACGGTATCGAAGCTGGTCTGGAGGAATCCGAAGGCGCTTCCGGTGCGTCCTCCGGCACGCGTCTCGGACGCTTCGCCCGCATTGCCGCCGACACGACCGGCTTCCCGGACAGCCTCGTCATCCGCGGCTTCGGAACGGTGGGCATCAGCTCGAACCAACCCACCGCCGTCACCCGGCTGTCGTTCGCCGACAACGTGCTGACGATCGTTCCCGACACTTCCCCGACCGGCTCCAAATCGAACCGCGTCGTGTTCCTGGGACGTGGCGGCATTCCCATCGGGTCCGCCTTCTATCCCAACCTCGCCCAGATCCGGCTGCGGGGTACGCCGCCCGCCGGGGTCGGCGGTTCGCGCTCCGCTGCGCCGGCCGGACTCGCCGGCTCCATCGGGAACTTCGCTTCGAGCGTTGCCACCGTCATCGGTCGTGCTGCGGTCGGGGCCGCCTCCGCCGTCGCCACGACGGTGATCAAGACCGCCGATGCCGCCGCGGGTGCCGTGGTGGACGGGGTCAAGGATGGCCTCGACGGTGGCGATGATGACGATTCGGGCGACGGTGGTGACGGCGGGGACTCCGAAGGCTTCACCGCCTGGCCGAAATCCCTCCAACTGCCCAACGGCAACACGCTCTCGAATGTCACCGCCGTCGTGATCGCGCCGGCCGATCCGACCGCCTCGGTCTCTCGCGTCAGCCAGATGAGCCTTCGTTCGTCCTCGGCGGGTTCGTTCCGCGTCCAGAAGGCTGGGCTGGTCCGCGATGGCTTCGCTTACTCCGCCACGGGCAACCAACGCATCCGGGGAACCCGCAACGGTTCCGGCGAAGCCGGCTTCGTCCTCGCCCGCGCTCCGATCGTCCCCGGCGTTCCCACGAATTCTTCCGGCCTGCACCTCCGCGTCCGACGCTCAACGGATGTCGACCAGATCCTCGCGAGTGCTGCCGTGGGGCAGTACGACTCCACTGACTGGGATTTCCTGATGGATCCGGCCGACACGGGCCTTCCGTCCCAGAGCATCTCCGAAGGTCCCATCACGGCACGGCTTGCGGGTCGGACGGCTTCCGGTCCCATCGCCGCGCAGTTCCGATCACGTCTGGGCACCAACAACACCGCGGTGCTCCTGATGGAATCCGAGGGCATCTCGTACCGATCGGTGGAGGCAGTGCTCTTCGGCGGCGACGGTGCCCAGGCCTGCCGCTTCGTCCTGCCGGACGGTGCCCTCGGCCGACTTCCGTCCACAGCCCGCATCGTCTCCATCCAGCCGCACCTGCCTGTCATGGGCCTCAAGACGCGCGCGCTGATGTTGCGCATCACCTTTGCCTCCCCGGTCACCTGGACGCATCCGACCTCAGGCCAGACCTGCACGGGTCAGA
>JBIKWS010000201.1:0-6668 GCA_044356195.1 Cyanophyceae cyanobacterium | reverse complement strand
CTGATCCGGTGCTATCTCGAAGCCAAGTCTCCCGCCGGCCTGAAGAAGCTGGCCGCGGCCGCCCGCAAGGTCCTCGCGGGTTGATCCGCTTCCCTAAGCCTCAAACCTTCCCCGGCACCGGGTGAACCCACGGCGCGCGGTAGGGTCGGGCCAGAAGCTTGTTTGCCTCCCGGTCGTCCACCACCTGTTGCTTCACCGGATCCCACTTCAGCGAACGCCCCAGCTTCATCGACAGGTTCGCGAGGATGCACGAAGCCGTGGAGATGTGGCCCTGCTCGATATCGGCCACCGGTTTGCCCCGGCTTTCGATGCACTCGACGAGGTTCTTCATGTGCCCCCGGATGGCCGGTGCCACATGCCGTTCCAGATCCTTCTCGTCGCGGTCTTCCGGGTACTGGTCGAGTTCCATGACCTGATCCGCATGCACCGGCTTGCCACCGTCACGCGGGATGAAGTCGTAGCTGAACACGCTCGCCTTGAGCGTTCCCTTCTCGCCGTAGAACGTCGCCGACCACGGATACTTCTGGTCGGGCATTTCACCCCACGTGCGGTGGGTCCAGACGATCTTCACGTCGCCGAAATCAAAGGTCGCGTTCTGCGTGTCGGTGATGTTCGCGCGACTCGCCTTGTCAACGAGGATGCCGCCGGTGGAAGACACCGAGATCGGCCATCCGAGGTCCATCATCCAGCGGACCATGTCGAGCATGTGGATGCACATGTCACCGACGATGCCGTTGCCGTATTCCATGAAGGCCCGCCATCCGCGCGGATGGACGATCTTGTTGTAGGGCCGCATGGGGGCGGGACCGACCCACATGTCGTAATCGAGATAGTCCGGAGGGGCCGTATCGGGCGCGGACGCGAGCGTGTCGCGGTTCCGCATGTGCCAGTAGCAGCAGATCTCGACGTAGGCGATCTTGCCGAGGCGACCTTCCTTGATGAAGCGGTCGCGGGCCTCGATCAGGTGCGGCGTCGACCGGCGTTGTGTTCCCACCTGCACCACGCGCTTGTACTTCCGCGCGGCGGCAAGCATCGCCTGGCTCTCGACCACGTCGACGCCGGTGGGCTTCTGGACGTAGATGTCGGCCCCGGCCTTGCACGCCTCGATCACGGGCAGCGCATGCCAATGATCGGGGGTTCCGATGAGGACGATGTCGAGGTCCCGCTCGGCCAGCATCTTCCGGTAATCGGAGAAAAGCCGCGGCGTCTTGCCGGATTTCTGGCGGGTGGAAACCAATTTCCCCGCTTCTTCCACCATCCGCTTGTCGACATCGCAGAGCGAGACGACGTCGACGGGAGCCACCTGGATCAGGCGGAGGAGATCCGCCTTTCCGTACCATCCGGTGCCGATCAAGCCCACGCGCTTGGGCTTGGGTTCGCGAGCGAAGGTCGTGGGCACGTAGGTCGCCGCGGCGGCCATCGCGAGCGCGGTCGACCCTTGGTGGAGAAACTGACGGCGGTTCATGCCCACCGTCTAGCCCGTGCGGGCACCCCTTGGGAAGGGCAAACTCGGATCAGGACAGGATCCGTGATCCGTCGTTGAGGAAGATGCCCTTGAACATCATCTCCAACGCCTGCGGATTGCCGGCCTTCGCGAGAGCTTCCTTCTCGGAGACGATCTTGTCCTTCACCAGATCGTATAGAGCCTGATTGAAGGTCTGCATGCCGTCGTCGCGGCCGGTCTCGATGGCGGCACCGAGCTTCTCGATGCGGTTTTCCTCCATCATCTTCTTCACCGTGGGGGTGTTGATGAGGATTTCGAGGGCGGGCGTCATGCCGCCCGCGAGCTTGCCCACCATGCGTTGGCAGATCACGGCCTGCAACGTGCCCGCCAACTGACGGCGCACCTGCTCCCGTTCCTCCGGCTTGAAGAAATCCAGGATGCGGCCGATCGACTGGGAAGCGTTCTGCGTGTGCAGCGTCGAGAGCACAAGATGCCCCGTGTCCGCCGCACTCATGGCCGCCTGGAAGGAGGTGGCGTCGCGCATTTCACCTACCATGATGATGTCCGGATCCTGACGCAGGACGTGCTTGAGTCCGGTGGCGAAACTCGACGTGTCCAAGCCGATCTCGCGCTGCTCGACCACCGACTGGTTATCCTCGAAGACGAACTCGATCGGGTCTTCGAGAGTCACCACGTGCTTTTTGAAGTTCGCGTTGATGTACTCGATCATCGCCGCAAGCGTGGTGGACTTGCCGGATCCGGTCGTTCCCGCGACCAGAACGATGCCGCGCGGACTGCGGGCGATGTCCTTGATGACCGGGGACAATCCCAACTCGGAGAAGCTGGGCACCTGCGTCTTCACATAGCGCATGGCGAGGGCCATCGTGCCGCGCTGTTGGAAGACATTCGTCCGGAACCGGCCCACACCGGGCTCCAGATAGCTGAAGTCCACTTCCCGATCGGCATCGAGGCGCTTCTTCGCATGCACCGGGACCATCTTCTCCAGGATCTTTTCCATCCATTCCACGGTCGGAATGGGTGCCTCGATGGCCAGCAATTGCCGGTGGATCCGAAGGACCACCGGGGTTCCCACCTTGATGTGAACGTCGGAGGCGCCGCCCTCGACGGCCGCCTTCAGGATGCCCCGCAGAAGTTCGATGTCGTAGCTCACAATAGTCTCGTGATGAATTCGACTGAGCTCTAGCAGATGTCAGGCCGACAGCCACGGAATTTCCCGGATTCCGCCCCTCCCAACCACCCCTTCACCGCAGTCGCCACCAGAACATCCATTCCCGCCCCACCCGGCTTTCCCAACTTCGCGGCTGCCAGTCCGCCACCAATTCAAAGTGCCGGCCGAACCGGGTCAGGATCTCCTCGCGACTGCACGGGAACGGAGGACCTTCGGGGGCGGCCGGATTCAGGTATTGGATTGCCACGAACTGGCCGCCCGGAGCCAGCCATTGGGGCAACGCGTCCGCATAGGCTGCCCTCCGGCCCGGATCGATGGCGCAATACAAGGTATGCTCGAAAACCCAGCCGAACGGCTGTTGCACCGGGGGATACTCCAAAAAGTTCCCAACCTCAAACGAGAGGCCCGTCACCCCCTCAGCAGCAGCCCGGGCCAGCATCACCGCGGTCGGAGCCAGATCCAGACCCGTGGTCGGGAAACCTGCCCGCGCCCACGCCATGGCATCGTTTCCCAGCCCGCAGCCCGGAACCAGGACCGGACGACGGTCCAACCCGGGATTCGAAGCCAGGAAGTCCACCAACCCCGGCGCGGGTCCTCCGTGGTTCCAAGGCATGTCCCGATCCCGATAATGCGATTCCCAGTCACGTTCTGACATAGTCGTGCCCACCGTTTGGCTTCCTACCCTGAAATGTCCGCTGCTTCCCTCGGATTCTTGCACCGTGGCCCGCAGAATGGATCAACCGCCGCCACCCGACTCCGCCCGGCGCATGACGGTTTCGATCTGGACGCCCAGTTCGGGCTGCCGCCGCGACACTTCTGCCAGACGACCGGCCTTCGCCTCCAGTTCCAGCGTCTTCAACAATGCGGTGAGCTCGGGGTCCTGGAGCAGGGCACACCCGCCCTTGAGGAAGTGCAGCGCCCGCGCAACCTCCACCCCATCCCCCGCCGCGATCCCCGTCCGAACCCGCTCCATGCCTTCGCGGTTCGAGTCCCTCAGCATGGTCAACATCGTCGGTGTGAGTCCGGAAACAGGGCGTTTCAGGATCGTTGTGGACTCGCTTGAGTTCCGGGAAGGAATGGCCACCCCCACGCTCCCGGCTCCAGCGGGAACCGTCCGGGATGACAGATGCCGCGTCAGCATCTCGGCCAAGGCATCCCTTCGCAGGGGCTTGCACATGTAGTCATCCATGCCCGAGTTGAGGCAGGCCGCCTTGTCCTGCGGCAATGCATGGGCGGTCAGGGCAACAATCAAGGTCCGCGGCCTTCCCAACTCCTTCTCGCGCTCGCGCCACCGGCGGGTCGCCGTCAAGCCGTCCACCTCCGGCATCTGGACATCCATCAGGACCATCGAGAAGGTCTCCTTTTCCAACCGCTCCACGGCCTCACGTCCGTTCGAGGCCACCGCAGTTCCCACGCCCAGCTTCTGCACCATGGTCTCGGTGAGTTGCCGGTTCACCGGATGATCCTCAACGATCAGGATCCGCGCCGAAGGGCGAAAGGGAATCTCCACGGGGGCCGTGGATGCGGTCGGAAGGCTCACTCCGGTCCCCCCTTCCGGCGGGCTTCCCACCTGCAATGGCACTTCCACGAAGAAACGGCTCCCGCGCCCCTGCTCGCTCTCGACCCAGATGCGGCCCTGCATGAGGCCAACCAACTGTCGACAGATCGCCAGTCCCAGCCCAGTCCCGCCGAACTTGCGGCTGATCGAGGAATCAGCCTGACGGAACGCCTCGAAGATCAGGCTCAATTTGTCAGGCGCAATGCCGATGCCGGAATCGGCGACCACGAACAGCACATGATCGGTTCCCACCGGTTCCAACGTCACGCTCACCGCCCCCGAAGGCGTGAATTTGACGGCATTCGAGACCAGATTCGCGAGCACCTGCCGGAGTCGATGGGGATCCCCCTGGACCCACACCGGAAGCCGTTCGTCCACCTCCAGGACCAGATCCATTCCGGATTTGCGTATCCGTGGTCGGAAAGGCCGGACCGAAGCTTCCAGCATCGGCCTCAGCTCAAAGGATTCCCGCACGATCTCGAGGCGACCCGCCTCGATCCGCGCCAGGTCGAGCAGGTCATTCAACAGGGTCAGCAGGTCTTCCACCAACTGCACCGCCGTCTGGACGCAACCACGCTGCTCATCGGTCAGCGTGGAGTTCAGCAGCAAGTCATGGGATGCCGTCAAGCCGTTGAGCGGCGTCCGGATCTCATGGCTGATATGTGCCAGGAACTCCGTCTTCGCCTGGTTGGCCGCCTCGGCTGCTTCCTTCGCCCGGCGGAGGTCGCGCTCTGCCTCCACCTGATGGGTGATGTCCGTGAACGAAACCACCACGGAGGAAGGCCTTCCCGTCAGACCCTTCCGCAATGCGGTTGTCGTGACCGAAAGCCACCGGAACTGCCCCCCCGGAAACCTCATTCCCATGAGTGCATCCCGAACTCCCACTCCGCTCCGCAACGTCTGCGCCACCGGCGATTCCTCTGCCGGCAAGGGTGTCCCGTCCAGACGCACCCGCTCCAACTCGGCCGTGGTGAGGTCGACGCCGACAATCGCGGACTCGCCCAACCCGGTGATCCGCTCCGCAGCCAGGTTGGCCGACGCGACCCGGCCTTGCGGATCCACCAGAAGAACCCCTTCGCTCAGCGCCCCAACCAGAGCCCGGTAACGCTCCTGTCCCTCCTTCAACGCGGCAGCCTGCCGCTTCAACGGTGTCACGTCCGTCTCATGAACCAGCACCGCCTTCTCAGCCCCGTATTCCAACGGCGATCCCCTCAGCTCGACCGACATCATCCGCTCCCCGGCCCCCAGGCGAAGGGTCTCCACGATGCCGCCAGGGCCCGCCATCAGCTTTTCCAATTCGGACGGCAAGGCCTCCATCATGTCCGGCGGAACGCCCCCGTTGTCCGCGGCGAGTTTTTCGAAATCACGCCCGTGCAATTCGCAGGCGGCACGGTTTGCGGCGAGCAGGCGCCCTTGAGCAGAGAGGACAAGGAGGGGAACGGGCGCGTTTTCAAACAGGATCCGGAACCGGTTCATCCCGTCCAACTGCTTCCCAAGTTGCGCAGCGTTCTCGCGAGCCTGCCTCAACGAATCACCAGCGACCTGCAATCGCCGCCAAAGAAACCACACGCTGCCAGCGCCAAGGACCCACGACAACAACGCCACCCAAAGCCACGGGCTTGATGGGGACTCAGGCATTTGAAGAGGATTCATGCAGCGGACACCACGGGTTTACCCCAGCAACAGCGACGTCGGAATGAGATTCTTCTCCCGATTCCGACCTCCCCCCCAATGAAATTGGCCGGTCCAGCGGGTAACCCTGAATCCCTTCCCGCGCGAGCCGGCCAATTTCTCCCCAATTTTCCCCAAATTGGCTCGGACACCTTGCGGGCCGACCCTTCCCGGGTTTCCCCGGGCGTGCCATCAGGTTGCCCTTGCGGCAGTGCAATCATTGCCATCCCGCGACGAAGTCCAAGTCGGGCCACCGCTGAATCCCGTGTACAACGCCCCCCGACAGACTCACGTGAGGCGGTCCGGGCGATGACCGCTTCCTTTGAAAACGAGGAAGCCAGCCGAACTGGCGAACACCCCAATCCCCTGGTCCGCATGCAGCCCGGCTGGCTTCATCCCCCGATCGAACGATGGCCTTCCGGATTCCCGACCAAGACCGGGCGCCACGTCCGCATGCCCGGTCTTTCCCAGGCGGCCAGCGAGCGTGCAAGCCTGCTGACGGGGTCATTGATACACTCCGCAGCCCCGATTGCGATCATGTGGTCCGGGAATCTGCTGTACAGGAAAGCCGGACGTGCTAACGCTTTACCGTCTCGCGACTCCTTCCCCATGGATCGCTCGTCAAAAGGGACAACACTGTGACGGAAACAAACAAGTCCACCCCAAAGGCCCGCGTTTATCTCGTCGAGGACCATCCTGTCGTCCGCGAATACATCGCCGCCCACGTTCGCGTCGATCTCGGACTTGAAGTCTGCGGCGGTGCTGCCAACACCAAACAGGCGTTCGCGGATGTCCAACAGCTGAAG
>JBIKWS010000200.1:0-6685 GCA_044356195.1 Cyanophyceae cyanobacterium | reverse complement strand
GGAACTTCTCATGAACCTCCGCGCCGCAGCGCGGGCACGGAACCGTCAGCTTGCCGAAGTCTCCGGGGATCGTGTCCTTGTCGTACAGCTTCGCCTTGCGGACGATTTCGGCGGTGAACGACCGGATGTCCTCCATGAAGACGTCGCGCGCCAGCTCGGCGCGTTCCATCTTCTTGAGCTTCGCCTCCCAGTCCCCGGTCATCTCGGGCCGGGCCAGCTCGGCAACGCCCAGCCCACGCAGGAGCTGCACCAGCGAGAAGGCCTTGGCGGTGGGCATCAGCTCCCGCAACTGCCGCAACAGGTACTCCTCGGAGATCAACCCTTCGATGATCGCTGCCCGCGTTGCCGGCGTCCCCAGCCCGCGTTCGGCCATGGCTTCCCGCAACTCATCGTCTTCGACCATCTTGCCCGCACCTTCCATGGCGCTGAGCAATGTGGCTTCGGTGTACCGGGCCGGCGGCTTCGTCGCCAGGCCCTTCACCTCGATCGCCGTCGTCTGGACCGTCTCGCCTGCCTTCACGGGAGCCAACGTCGGCGTCTCGTCATCGGCCGCTTCCCGTCCGTAAACCTCCAGCCAACCGGCCCGGACAAGCACCTTGCCCACGCTCTTGAAGGGTTCGCCTTCGACCCGGGTGATGCGGATGGTCTCGAGGTACTCCGCCGCAGGAAAGAACACCGCCAGGAACCGGCGCGTCACCAACTCGAACAGCTTCTGCTCGGGTTCGGTCAACCCCTTCGGCATCACGCCGGTGGGAATGATCGCAAAGTGATCACTGACCTTTGCGTTGTTGAAGATGCGCTTGTTCGGACGCAGCCATCCCTCGGCCAGGATCTTGTGCGCCAGATGGCCAAACGCCGAGGGCATCGCCACCGTTCCCTCCGAACCTGCCCCGGAAAAGGTCTCCAGCGTCTTGCGCACCGTGCCCAGGTAATCCTCAGGCAGGTGGCGTGAATCCGTTCTGGGATAGGTCAGCACCTTGTGCCGCTCGTACAGCGCCTGTGCCAACGCCAGCGTGTTCTTCGCGCTGAATCCAAAGCGTTGGTTGGCTTCGCGCTGCAAGGTCGTCAGGTCGTACAGCAACGGCGACAACTGCGTCGCAGCCTTGCTCTCTTCCGTGACCGTGCCCGCCTTGTCCTCGCACCGCTGGCGGATCGTTTCCGCGCGCGCCTTGTCCCACAGCCGGTCCGGCCGCAATTCCGCGTCGGCATCGCGTCCCTCCGGCTTGCGGAACCCTTCGTCGACCCACTTGCCCGTGTACGAGCCGCCGGCGGCCTGGAAGGTTCCAATCACCTCCCAGTAATCGCGCGAAACAAACTTGCGGATGCGTTCCTCACGCTCCACCACGATCGCGAGGGTCGGTGTCTGCACCCGGCCCACGGTCGTCAGGAAAAAGCCGCCCGCCTTGCTGTTGAAGGCCGTCATGGCGCGGGTGCCATTGATGCCCACGAGCCAATCCGCCTCCGACCGGCACCGCGATGCATCCGCCAACGGGCGCATATCTCCATCCGAACGCAGCTTGGCGAATCCGTCCCGGATGGCCTGCGGCGTCATGGATTGCAGCCAAAGGCGCTGCACGGGTTGCTTCGCAGCCGTGTACGCGGCGATGTTCCGGAAGATCAATTCCCCTTCGCGGCCTGCGTCGCACGCATTGACCAAGGCATCCACGTCCTTCCGCTTGATCAGGCGCGCCAGCACCTTCAGGCGGTTTTCGTTCTTCTCGATCGGCGCCAGACCGAACCGCGGCGGAAGGTGCGGCAGCATGGCGAAGGTCCACTTCCCCTTCGTAATGTCGTACTCCTCCGGAACCGTCAGTTCCAGAAGGTGACCGACAGCCGAGGACAGGACGTACCGGTCACTTTCGAAAAAGTCGCCGGAGTTGTCCTTCGTGAAGCCCCCGATGGCCTTGGCAATGTCTGCCGCCACCGACGGCTTCTCTGCGATGATGAGAGCCTTCCCCATGAATAAGCCGCGGACGTGTAACCGCGCAATGCACTCCCCGGCAAGGATGGATTCCACCGAAGGCACTTTCGTCACCGGTGAAATGACTCTGCCCATCGCCTTGGCGACGGTTCCGGGACTGTTACGGGGACACCGCCACGCCGGAACGGGCGCATCTTGGTGCCGCCTCCAGCTCAAACGAGGCGGCAACGTTCTCGTTGCCCTTGGGAATGGCTTCGGAACGGCGACGCGGAGGTCGCCACCCCGTTGCGTGCAGGGGCAGGGTCCGGAGTCAACACGCCGGCACTCCCCGAGGAAGTCCCGGTTGAAACCGCCGCGGAAACGGGCGCATGCTGTCGCGTGCTTCACCTCCGATTCATTGCGGGGCTCGTGTTCCCCTGCGCGGCTGCGTTGGCAGCTCCGTTCACCGCCAAGGATCGGCAGCCGACCCCAGAGGAACTGGTCGGCATGCCGGCCGTCGCTTCGCCCGAAAAGGCGGCCTCCCTGCTCCGTGAGGTTCGCGTCCCCGAGGGCTTCGAAGCCTCCATCTTCGCCACGCCCCCTGCGGTCAACTACCCCGTCTTCGTCGCCGCCGCTCCCGACGGCACCGTCTATGTCTCCTCCGACGGCAACGGATCGCTCGATCGGAAGCCCCATCTCGGACGGGTGCTGCGCGTCCGCGACACCAACGGCGACGGGCAGGCCGACGAGGTCCGCGCGCTGGTGCCCGACATCGATTCGCCGCGCGGTCTCGTGTGGGACCATGACCGGCTGTACGTGCTGCATCCGCCCGACATCAGCGTCTTCTTCGATCGCGACGGTGACGGTGTGGCGGAAGAGCGCAAGACCCTCGTGAAGGGCATTGCGTTCACCTTCAAGGATCGTCCCGCCGACCATTCCTCCAACGGCCTCGAGTTGGGCGTGGACGGGTGGTTGTACGCGGCCATTGGCGATTTCGGTTTCATGGAGGCCGTGGGTACAGACGGGAAGAAGCTGCAATTGCGTGGCGGCGGCGTAGTCCGCGTCCGGCCTGACGGCTCGGGTCTGGAGGTCTGGGCGGATGGCACCCGGAACATCCTCGAGGTGGCCGTCAGTCCGCTCCTGGACGGATTCGCCCGCGACAACACCAACGACGGCGGCGGCTGGGATGTCCGGCTTCACCATTTCAGCGGGATGACCCAGCACGGGTATCCGCGGCTCTTCAAGAATTTCGGCGACGAAATCATCCCGCCGCTCGCGGACTACGGTGGCGGCTCCGGTTGCGGCGGTGGCTGGGTGGACGAACCCGGCCTTCCCGCCGAATGGAACAACGCTCCCTTCACGGCCGACTGGGGACGCGAGTGGGTGTACCAGCATTCGCTCACGCCGAAGGGAGCCACGTTCACCGCCGGGCAAAAGGAGTTCCTGCGCCTGCCCCGCGTCACCGATGTGGATGTCGACGCCCACTCCGCGATCTACGGCGCGAGCTGGAAGGGTGCCTCGTTCACCTGGGTTGGACCGGAAGTTGGGTTCCTCGTGCGGGTGACGCCCAAGGGATACAAGTCCCCCGCCCTTCCCCGGTATTCGGAACTGGGCGAGTCCGCCCTCGTGGCGGAACTGGCGTCCCCATCGCATCGGCGTCGGCTGGAGGCCCAGCGGGCCCTGGTCCGCAAGGGCGTCACGGGTGAAGGATCCAAGGCATTGTCGCAGTTCGCCGCCGATCCCGCCCGGCTGTTGTCGTCCCGGATTGCCGCCGTGTTCGCCTTGAAGCTCGCGGGCGGCGTCGCCAGCCACTCCACCCTCCTCCCGTTGCTCAAGGATCCGTCGATCGCTCCCTGGGTGCTGCGGGCATTGGGCGATCACCCGACGCACGCCCATGAGGTTCCTCTCGCACCGGTGACTCCGACGTTGGCCTCGACCGATCCGCGCACCCGCAAGGAAGCCTTGATCACGCTTGCCCGGATGGGACGTGTGGAGGCAGCCGCTTCGATGATCCCCTTGCTCGCCGACCCGGATCCGATCGTGGCCCACACCGCCGTACACGCCCTGTCGGCCTTGAAGGCGGTGCCGGCCGTATTCGCCGCCCTGGACGCAAGCGGCACCCCGGCGGCTGTCCGCCGCGGCCTCGGTCGCGTGCTTCAATCCTGGCACGAAGGACCCGTCGTCGACGGCCTGATCGAACGGCTCGGCAAGGAAACGGACGCCACCCGTCGCCAGGGACTGCTGACCACGCTCTGCCGGCTGTACCATGTGGATGGCCCGTGGAAGGGCGATTCCTGGGGAACACGCCCGGACACGCGTGGGCCCTACTACCAACCGGAGGAATGGGACGCTTCGCCCCGGATCCTCGCCGCACTGCAGGCCACCGTGGAATCGGCGGGCGCAGCCGAGGCGGCCTTCGTGGGCAGCGAGCTTTCGCGTCATCGCATCCAGTCGGGCTCCGCATTGCGGAAATTGATCCAGCTCGCGGAACAGGACCCGGCGCTCCTGCCGGCCGTGGCAGCCCAGTTGGCCACGGCAGATTCCATCCCGCCAGCCGCCATTGCTCCGCTCGCGCGGGCGGCGACCGCCGACTCCATTCCGGACGCGGCCCGGGCGCAGGCCGTGCAGGCCCTCACGCGTTCTGATTCGGCAGAAGGCTGGCGCGCGGTGGTGAACGGATTGCCCCGGGTGCTGGCGACGAAGACCGAGAACCATCAGGCGGAGAAGACCCGTTCGGCGTTCCTGAATGCGTCGCAACTGGATTCCCGCCACGAGGTCTTCGCCAGCGAGGCAGCCCGCCTCGCCGGCGAACCCTCCGTGTGGGCGGACGTCGCCCTGCTGAAGATCGCAGGACGCAAGACCGCCTCCCCGGAGAACAAGGCCTCCGCTTCCAAGGCGCTCGACGAAGGCTGGGCCGTCGCCCGGCGTCGGGTGCAGATCATGAAGGCGGCGGGGATCGCCGGGGATGCCTCCCGGGCAGCCCAGTTCGTCGCCGCGTTGGAGGACACCGATGCCGACGTTGCCGATGCGGCGCGCAAGGCCGTCAAGCAACTCAAGATCGACCCGGCACGATTCGCGGCGGAAGCCAAGGAACTGAAGGTGGGCGACCTCACCGTGGAGCGCGCGCTGGCGGCTGCCTTCGAAACCAAGGGCGACAGCGCCCGCGGCGAACAGCTCTTCGGACAGGTGGGATGCAATGGCTGCCATACGGTCAAGACCGACGAACCCCTCAAGGGCCCATTCCTCGGGCACATCGCCAAGACCTACCGCCGACGCGAACTGGCCGAGGCCATCCTCATCCCGGGCAAGACGCTCGCCCAGGGATTCGTGACGCATCACTTCGAACTCAAGGACGGCTCCGAGGTCGACGGCTTCGTGGTCCAGGAAGCGGCGGACGCCGTCACCATCCGCACGATCGCCGCAGCGGAGCAGAAGATCCCGCTGGGCGAGATCGTGAAGCGGGAAAAGCAGGAGCGTTCGCTGATGCCGGAAGGATTGGTGGCCGGCCTGACGGTGCGCGAGTTCGCGTCCATCCTCGATTACCTGGAAGCCCTCGCGAAGTCCGCACCGTGAGCGTGCCCCCAAACCACACCGCGGCCGCGGAAAGAGCGACTTTCCAAGCCGCGCGCCCCGTCCTGCTGGCGCTGGCCGGCATGGTCGTCTTCGCACTGACCGGGTGTGATCGCGAGAAGTCCCCGGCTTCACAGGCCTCCGCCGGTGCCCTGCCGGGCACCAGCGCACCGCCGCCCCCACCATCGCTCTCGACCAACCGGCCCGCGGGTGATGCGCCACCCGGCATGGTGTGGATTCCCGGCGGCGAATTCGTCATGGGCGGACCCGCCGCCGATTCCACGGTCCAGCAACGCGCGGCTTCCCATCCCGGCGAACCCGTGTGCTCCGGATTGGTCGCCGGCTTCCCCGACGCCCAACCCGCACACCGGGTCCGCGTGGGTGGCTTCTGGATGGACATCACGGAGGTGACCAACGCCGAGTTCGAACGATTTGTCCGGGCCACGGGTTACATCACCATCGCCGAACGGAAGCCCACTGCGGAACAGTACCCCGGCGCGGATCCCGATATGCTGGTTCCGGGCTCGGCCGTGTTCACCCCTCCCGACGAACCCGTGACCCTCAGCAACCCGCTCGAATGGTGGAGCTACGTTCCGGGGGCGAACTGGCGTCATCCGCTGGGCCCACAGAGCACCATTGAAGGCCTGGAAAACAGGCCAGTCGTGCACGTCTGCCACGACGACGCCCTTGCCTACTGCAAGTGGGCGGGCAAGCGGCTCCCCACCGAAGCCGAATGGGAATTCGCCGCACGCGGCGGCATGGCGCAGGCCGAGTACGCCTGGGGCACCGAGTTCCGCCCCGGCGGCCGCTGGATGGCCAACTCCTTCCAGGGCCACTTCCCGATCCAGGACACCGCCGAGGATGGGTTCCGGGGGATCGCCCCCATCCGTTCCTTTCCCCCCAACGGTTACGGCCTCTACGACATGGCCGGCAATGTCTGGGAGTGGTGCTCGGACTGGTACCGACCCGACATCTACGGCCCGCGCGCGTCCGCCGGCGTCACCTTGGCTCCCGCGGGCCCCACGGACAGCTTCGACCCCGACGAACCCGGCGTCGCCAAACGCGTCCAGCGCGGAGGCTCGTTCCTCTGTTCCGACCAATACTGCGCCCGGTTCCGCATCGGCACCCGCGGCAAGGGAGCCCCCGACACCGGCTCCACCCACGTCGGCTTCCGCTGCGTGAAATCGCCCTGAAGCCCGCGGGGCCGTGGCACCA
>JBIKWS010000199.1:0-6686 GCA_044356195.1 Cyanophyceae cyanobacterium | reverse complement strand
TAGTTGATGCCGAAGTCCTTCACCTTGTGGCAGGAGGTGCAGACGCGTTCGAAGACGAAGCGGCCTTCGCGGACGCGCCCCTTCACCTTGGCGAGCGACGCGATGAGCTTGTTGCGATCGGCATCGGAAAGGCCGTCGTTCGCGACGAGTTTCGCAAGCTGGCCGCGCACGACGCTCATGGCCGGATTGCCCTTGGCGAAGGCGTCGGCGAAGTCGCGCCCCGCCGGGTTGGCGACAGCGAACTCCCCCTTCTCGAGGGCCGGCTTCCAACGGGGTTCGAGCGCGGCGAGCGTGTGCTGGAGGGTGTACTCGGTCCAATAATCCATCGGCTGCTTCGCAATCTCGACGGCGGTTTCGGCGGCCGCGGTGGAATCGACGAAGCTCAGGGCGCGTGCGGCTTCGAGGCGGACGCGACCGTCGGCATCGGCGACCGCGGTGCGGAGGAGATCCATGGGCTGGCCAAGGCGGGTCCATTCCTCGGAGAGGACATGGACGGCCATGGCGCGGGCATCGCGGCTGGGCACCTTGAGGACGCGTTCGAGATGGGCGCGGTCGACGGCGCGGTGACCGGCCTGGACATAGAGGGCTTCGAGGAGGTGCAGGTCGTGCCAGCGATCCTTGGCATCGAGGGCGGTGATCCAACGTTTGACGGCGGGAAGCACCTCGGAAGCGGAGCGATCGCGGAGTTCGCGACGGGCGCGATAGCGAGTGCGGGGTTCGTATTCCTTGAGCTGTTCGAGCAGTTCAGGAACGGACTTCCCGGCCTGAAGCACGGGCTTCAGCAGCGGACGATCCTTGGCGAACAGGCGGTAAAGACGGCCATGGACCTTGTCGCGGTTCGGATCCCGCTGGGAGTACTGCATGTGCCCGATGAGCGGGTTGTGCCAGTCGAGGAACCAGATGGCGCCGTCGGGTCCGATCTGGGTTTCGCCGGGGCGGAAGTTGCGATCGGAGGAATTCAGGAGGTTGGGGGCGCGCTTGCCGGTGTAGCCTGCGCCGTCGTCGCGGATCTCGAAGCGCGGGATGCCGTTCATGTTGATGACGCATCCGTAGACGAAATGGCCCTGCATGTCGTCGGGCAGGTGCCGGGAGTAGAGGAACTCGGAGCCGAGGGCGGGGCGCATGCCCTCGTTGTTGAAGACGGCGTTGAGTCCCTTGCGCTGGCCCTTCTGGGCACCCGAAAGCGGGGAATCCCAGTGCATCTGGGCGGTGGTACCGTCCCCGCAGATGCCCTGACCCCAGAAGTTGTAAACGTAGCACCAGGGGTTGCCGTAACCGGGCGTAATGAAGTGGGAAACCTCCAGCGTGCGCGGGTCGACGACGTAGGCCCCGGGGGTGTTGGCGTTGCGGAAGGCGCCGTACGGGGTTTCGAGCGTCGTGGACATCGAGACGCCCTCGAGGCCGTGGAGACGGCCGGTGGGCGACCACTCGAAGGCGCCCATTGTGTGGTGGGTGTCATCGCTCGCCCAACCGTCGTAGAGGTGCGTGATCTGGTCGGCCTTGTCGTCGCCGTCCGTGTCCTTGAGGAAGACCAGGCGAGGTTGGTTGATGACCAGGACGCCGCCGTTGACGAACTCGAAGCCGGTGGGGCAATGGAGCTGGTCGTAGAAGACCTTGCAGGTGTCGGCACGACCGTCGTTGTTGGTGTCCTCGAAGATCAGGATGCGGTCGTTCGGCTTGGAATCGCCGGGCTTCCACTGCGGGTACGTCGGCATGCAGGCGACCCACAGGCGGCCACGGGAGTCGAAGTTCATCTGCACCGGCTTGGCCAGCTCAGGGAACATCTCCTCGGAGGCAAAGAGCTTCACGTCGAAGCCGGGCGCGATGTCCATGAGCTTCACGGATTCGTCGCCGCTGACGTACTTCAGGTCCTTGGGTTCCGAATAGGACTGCTGCGGAACGCCAAAACGCGTCTTGGGCGTGAGGAGCTGGCCGGTCTGGCTGTCGTCGGGCGTGGTGCGTTCGTTGGTGCCCGCCGCCATTTCCCAGATCAGCCGGTCGCGGGTGCGCGCCATGTTGCGGATCTTCGCGTACTCGAGCGGGAAGGTCTCGGTGTCCCACGTGCGGCGTCCGCCGTAGACATACCAACCGTTGAGCATGCGGTAGTCCTGTTGGTGGACCCACGACTTGTCGACGACGGTCTCGCGCAGCCGGGCGAGATCCTGGACGGCAAGCTTGGTGGAATACGGGGTCCCGAAGAGGGCCGCATCGAGGATCCGCGCCACCTCGCGATCACCCGCCTCGTTGAGGTGCGCGCCGTTGACGGTGTATTGGAGCCCCTTGTCCTTGGCGAACAGCGCCACCGTAGGCGTGTGGAGATCGACGAAGGGCACACCCTTCTCCGTGGCCACCCGACGGATGGCCTCGGTGTACCGGGCGAGGTTCAGGTTTTCCGTGGTCCCATCGGGGCGCAGCGGATCCGCGGCGTCCTCGTAGGCAACGGGCGAGACGAGGATGAAGCGGGCCTTGCCGCCCGCCCCGTACTTCTGTCCGTAGGTTTCGATGAACTTCGCGTAGTCCTCGCGGAACTTCGCGACACCGGCCGGACCGGCAAACGATTCGTTGTACCCGAAGAAGCAGAGGAAGGTCTCGGGACCAAAGACGGCCAGCGGATCATCGATCTTGGTGTAGTCGTTCGGGCGCTGGCGTCGGGCGACCTCATCCGCGGGCCATCCGAAGTTGCGCACGACAAGCTCGCGATCCGGGAGCCGCGTGTGCAGGAGGGTTTCGAAGTGGCCGTAGAGGTTCATGCGCTCGGCGAGGGCGCCGCCCACGAACGCGATCTTCTCGCCCTTGTGGAACTCGACCGGGGCTGCCCAGGCCGTGCAGGCGGCCAAGCCGAGCATCGGGAGGCGGGTCATCCAATGTGTCGGAAACTTCATCGTATGGCCCACATTGACCGCGCCGGCCGCGGTTGTCTTCAAGACCAATTCATTCAGTACAGGCAAGGCTGCGCCGGGGCGGCAGGATTGATCGCAGGATCGATCGGGTTATCGTATGACGCATGGAAACCGTTACGATCTCGCCCAAGTTTCAAGTTGTGATTCCCCAGCGGATTCGTGAGGCCATGGGCTTGAGATCCGGAGAGAAGGCCAAGGTGGTTTCCTTTCGAAACCGGATCGAAATCATCCCGATGCGGGAAGTCCGAAGCCTTCGTGGTTACCTGAAGGGAATCGACACCTCGTTTGAGCGGGATGGCGACCGTCTATGAATCTGGTGGATTCATCTGCCGGTGAGGCAATGGGGTCGCGTCTATAAATTTTGCATTTCAACGCATCGACGTTCGACGGGACCGTCGGGCCAACGGGTCCAATGCCAATTGTACAATTTATGGACGCGACCCCATTGCGTTACGCGGTTGCGTTGGTGGGGCCCGCGGCCAGGGCGTGGACTCGGGCGTGGGCCCGCTTGTACGCCACCCAGGTCAGGATCCCATCAATCATCAGGGCCACGAATCCGGTGATCATGGGGGGGCCCACGATCCCGGATCGGAATCGGCCCTGGGTGAGGATGCTGAGGAGCAGCTCGAGGAGGATTCCCGCGAGCATGGGGAGGAAGTCTGCGAAGATCAGGGTCTTCGCCACCGCGACCTGAACCCGCTGGGTAACCATCCCCATCCAGATGGCCATCCAACCAAGCACCCAGAGGCTGGTAAACTGCTGCACGATATTGAATCCCAGGCTGGTCAGGTGCTGGAGTCGGATCTCGTTGAGCATCCGATCCACCTCTTCCACGGACATCGCGTTGGCAGCGCCGGTCGCGGCGCCTCCCAAAGCGGCTCGATTGACCGCCATCAGGTCGAGCATCTGGAGATAGCCAACCCCAGCGATGATCAGCGTGACGACGAGGACCACCGGGAGAAACGTCCGGCAGAGGGCACGCCACTGGCCCGCGATGAGGTCCCGCGGCCGGAGCGGGGTGACCAGCAGGAGTTCGAAGGCACCTGAAGATCGGGCATCCGTCCAGAACCGGGAGGCGTGAAGCACGAGCCAGAACCGGACAAACACCGTCAACAGCCAGGCCACGAGCTGTGCTGTCGCGTCGACTCCACCGGCTGGGTTGGACCTTCGGAGGGTCAGGGCAATGATCATTCCCGCCAGCGTCAGCAAGGTCGCGCCCCAGACGACGGGCCCGGGCCGGTGAAGGCGTCCAGCCAGCCATTGGGTGGGTTCGCGATTGAGGATCTCGCGGGACGGAGTGGGCAGGGGCGGACGGGCAGAAGGATCGGAGGTGGCGAGCACGGAGCCCTTCGGTCCTTTCCGGCGGGGTTCACTGCCGGCCTGCCAGGTACGGGGCAGGATCAGGCAACTGCCCGTCAGGAAGGCCAGGGCCAGGCCGGCAAGACAGAGGACGTTCTGTTCGAAGCGGGGCCCTGTCGAAGAGCCGGCTTCCAGGAGCGCGTAAGCTGGGCTGAACCGGATGAGCCATCCGGAGCCGGACCCTCCGAGAAGCTTCCCCAGCCATGAGTCCAGGAACGGAAGCCCCAGGATCAGCCCCAGCATGATGGCAAGGGTGAGGGTCATGGTGCGGGCGGTTTCGCGGTTGCATGCCGATACCAGCGCTCCCACGGACAGCGACAGGAACAGCGTGACCAGCAGCACGACCATGATCTGGAAGAACTCGCTACCGGTAACGCCGCCGAAGAGGAAGCAGGTACCGACCACGGGAAAGGCGGCCAGGAACGCGTAAACCGATTGGAGGGCATGGGTGGCGACCTTGCCCAGGACCACGTCGTAGCTGCGGAGGTCCGTCAGGAACAGCAGGCCGAGGGTGCCCTCCCGTTTCTCGTCGCTCAGACAATCGGCCGTGAGGATGACCCCGGCGAAGGAGGCGCCGAGGAAGCTCAGCCACTTGAAGGTTTCGAAGAGCATCCGGCCGACCGACACTCCAAATCCACCGCCCCCACGGGTGGTCAGCGCGTACACCCCCAGGAGGATGCCCGTCATGAGGAGGGTCCCCATCACCGCCCACATCCGCGCCCGGAAGAAGGAGGGCCGGCGGCAGGCAACGCGCAGTTCCCGATCGACGATGGGGAGGTGAATCATGGGTGGCAGCGTGTCCTGTTGCCCCTCCGGTTCGGGTGATTCTGTTCCGGGAGGACGGTGCATTCCGGTCCATCCTCACGTCCCCGTCAACCGCGAGAAACGGGGATGTTCCATGAAGGACGTCGCCACCCCGTCCTGCATCGGAGCGGCGATGTCCTCATCGCCTTGGGAAAGGCTCTGGAATGGCGACGAGGACGTCGCCGCCCCGTTCCGTGTGGGGGAAGGGCAATGGGCATGGTCGGGAGCAGCAACAGGTGGCAGGGATTGAAGCTTGAGTCCGGGCCCTGTTTTCAGGCCAAACTGTCCGTCCATGGAACGTACGTTGGTCCTCTGCAAACCGGATTGCATGGAGAAGAACCTCGCCGGCGAAGTCATTCGTCGCTTCGAGGCGGCTGGTCTCCAGCTCAGTGCCGCGAAGATGCTGCGCCTGACCGGTCCTCTCCTCACCGAACATTATTCCCACCTTGCTGACCGCCCCTTCTTCCCGGAGATCGTCGCGTTCATGTCCTCGCGTCCCGTGCTGGCACTGATCCTGACCGGTGAGGGCGCGGTGCTGAAGGTGCGCGACCTTCTCGGACCGACGGATTCGAAGAAGGCGCCGAAGGGCACCCTGCGCGGCGACCTCGGCACGAACAGCATGCTGAACGTCTGCCATGCCTCGGATTCGGTGGAGAACGCCGAGATCGAGGTGCGCCGGTTCTTCCGCGCGGACGAGATTCCGGCGTGAGGGGGATTTCCCGGTTGCCAGTCTCCAGTGGCCAGTTCCGGGGCAGCAGGTGAAAGCCAATACGGGGTGGAACCCCGGGGAGGACGCCACATGACGTCCTCAGTGCCCTGAAAGGGCACACGGAACAGGGTGCGTATGGTCACCGTTCGCCCCGTTGGGGCGAGGTGTCATGGGGTGGGGTGACCCGGGGTTCCGCTCCGCTCCACCCCGGGCTGTCGCCGTGCGCCGCGTTGCGGCGAGGGGCGGGCGCGGGATGCGTCCCAAATTGGGAAAACCGCTGACCTCAGGTGTCAGAGTGCGCCGGGTGGGGGCACCCGGCCTTCAATTCCTGGGGACTTCTTCCACAGCCTCGTCATGTCGTTGGCTACTTCAGGGTGCCGAGGAACTCCACCAGGTCTCGGAGTTCGGGGAGGCTGAGGAGCGTGGCAAAGCCTTCGGGCATGCCGCTCAAGCCGGGTTCGCGCTTGGCGACATCGGATTTCTTCACGGTGACTTCGCCGTCCTCGGGCGACAGCAGGATGATGTCGGCATCGGTCTCCCGCTTCACGACGCCGGCAACCTCGGTGCCGTTGGACATCTTCAGCAGCGTGGTGGCGTAACCCTCGAGGATCTGCCGGTTCGGGAAGAGGATCGATTCCAGCAGGTGCTCGCGGGTCACACGCCCGGCGAGTCCATCGAGCTTCGGTCCGGCATTGCCGCCGCCATCGGTGCCGATCTGGTGGCAGCGGCTGCAGGCCACCGACGCGTTTTCGTAGAAGATCTTCCGGCCACGCGCGGCATCGCCGCCGAAGAGGGATTCGCGGAACGGCGTCAGGTGATCCTTCGGAAGCTTCCACTCCTCGTAGGCGGCCAGGCGCGACTTCACGACGTCGGCCTTCCGCAGGCGGGCGGCGGCGACGAGGTCGAGCATCACC
>JBIKWS010000198.1:0-6698 GCA_044356195.1 Cyanophyceae cyanobacterium | reverse complement strand
ACGATCCCGACCATCACGCCCATAAGGAGGCTTCGCATGGGTTCAGCGTCGGGATTCAGCGCTGCGGTTTCAAGGGGGGAAGCAGTTGCAAACGAGGTGTCCCCACCCGCGCCAGGATCAAATGTACAATTTATAGAAGCGACCCCATTGCCTCCCGTCGCCAGTCCTCTGCGAACTGGAGGCCGCGTGCCCTCACGCGGCGCGTTC
Source organism: Cyanophyceae cyanobacterium (assembly GCA_044356195.1). Taxonomy (GTDB): domain Bacteria; phylum Verrucomicrobiota; class Verrucomicrobiia; order Limisphaerales; family UBA9464; genus UBA6176. Next base: position 6,491 of record JBIKWS010000198.1, on the reverse strand, counting down.
CGGACCGGCGACCGGGTTCTTCACCTCCGCCTCCTCACGCCGTCGGAAGGCTTCAAACTTGAATCTTCAAACTTCAAACCTTCCCCCCTACGCCTGCGTCAGCAGCAACGCCAGGATCTGCGCCGTCACGATCCGCAGCAGCATCGTGAGTGGATAGACCGTGGCGTAGGAGACGTGGGGCGCATCGGATTTCGCGACGGCCGCAGCGAACGCCAGGGCAGGCGGATCCGTCATGCTCCCGGCAAGGAGCCCGGACAGCGTCATGAAGTTCAGCTTCCACACCAGGCGCCCAAAAAGTCCGACCGCCAACATCGGTACCAGCGTGATCAGGACCGCGATTCCCAGCCACGACAACCCCTCGGGCGTCAGGACCGTCTTCACGAACTTCTCGCCGGCCTTCAACCCGACACACGCCAGGAACAGCGTGATGCCCAGTTCCCGGAAGGCCACGCTCGCCGCCGCCGGCATGTGCCATACGAGCCCGCCGAAGTGTCCCAGCCGGCTCAGCAGGATTGCCACGATCAGGGGACCACCCGCCAGTCCCAGCCGGACCGGCACCGGCAGTCCCGGGATGGCCACCGGAAGCAGACCCACGACGACCCCGAGGGCGATCCCGACAAAGATGGGCGTGAATTGCGTGTGCTGAAGGGCCTTGGCGGAGTTGCCCACGCGCTCGGCGGCGCGGTCCAGTCCCTGGGGTTCACCTACGATGTTGAGGACGTCTCCGAACTGGAGCCGCACATCCGGCACCGCGGTCATTTCGAGGTCGGCTCGCGAAACGCGACTGATGATCACACCGTGCAATGCCTCCAGGCCCAGTTCGGCCAGGGTCTTCCCGAGCACTTCCTTGCGGGTGACCACCACCCGGCGGTGCGAAACCACCGCTTGGGCGCGCATCAGGTCGGCATCGGTGCGACGTCCCACGACCCGCTCGAACTGGTCGAGTCCGGACCGTGTGCCGACGGCGAGCAGGATGCTGCCGGTGTCGATTTTCGTGGCCGAGGTGGCGGCCTGGACATGCCCCTCGGGGGACTGCACCCGGGAGAGGACGACACCGGTTTCGTGCAGGCCGGGAATGGCGGCCGGGGCAAGCCCGGCGAGGTTGCGGTTCTCGACGAGGAGCGCGCGGCGTTCGAGGGGATCGATGCCCTTTTTCTGGGCGGCCTCGAACTCAGCAACCTCGCGTGCCGGATCAATCTTCAACACGCGCTGGAGCAGGATCAGGGCGGAGATGATGCCCACGATCCCGATGGGATACGCAACGGCATAAGCCAGCGCCGGGAGGGCGCGTTGGTCGGGGGTGACGCCCGGAACCGTCGCGAGGGCCTGCTGGGCGGCACCCAACGACGGGGTGTTGGTGGTGGCTCCGGAGAAGAGGCCCAGTCCGGCAAATGGTCCCAGTCCGAGCAGCACGGCACCGATGACGATGCCGCCTCCCATGAGGACAACAGCGGCTGCGAGCGCGTTGAGCCGGAGGCCTTCCTTGCGCATAGACGCGAAGAAGCCGGGTCCAAGCTGCAACCCGATGGTGAAGACGAAGAGGATCAATCCGAATTCCTTCACGAATTCGCGGATGGGTTCCTCGATGCGGATGCCGAGGTGTCCGGCGGCGATGCCCGCGAACAGGACCCCGGCGCTGCCGAGGCTGAGTCCGCGGATGCGGATGGATCCAAACAGCAGTCCGGCCACCGCCACCAAAGCCAGGGTGAGTACGGCGTAGGCGACGGGTTGCTGCTCCAGGGTGGAGAGGAAGGAGTTCATTCCGTTCGGGGGGATGACGCGAAGGGCGGGGGCGGAAGTCGCACCGCGTCGAAACGGAACCTAGGCAGAAGCAGCGGAAGTTTGAAGGTTCAAGTTTGAAGTCCGAAGTCTGAAGCCCTGCATGCCGGGGCGCATCTTGACCCTCCTCCCGCCTGCGACGGGGTGGCGACGTCCTCGTCGCCGTTCCAAAGGCATTCCCATGGCGATGAAGACATCGCCGCCCCGAATCCTTTCCAAAAGGGGGCAGTGCCAAGATTCGCCTTGTAGGCCGGGCACCCTCAGGGAACTGGAAACTGAAAACTCGGAACTCCGACAACCTGGAACTCCCTCCCAAACTGCCTCGTCATATTGGCTACCGCCTACCGACTGGGCTTCTCCTTCGTCGTACCCGACTCATTGAGGACGACGGCGGAGAGCTTCTCGCCGGACCGTTGGTACCGCACCGTGAACTTCTTCTTGGCGGTGGCGTCCTTGAGGATCTCGGCGAACTGGGCAGAGGTCTTCACCGGCTTCTTGTCGACCTCGAAGATCAGGTCGCCGACCTGGAAACCGTATTCCGCGAGCTGGCTGTCGGCATCCACGGCCGTCACAACCACGCCGGATGTCTTCCCGAGTTTGTATTTCTCGGTGAGTTCCTGGTCCGGGGTACGGACCACCAATCCGTAATCCGACTTGGGCTCGGGTTCCAATTCCGCCTCCGGATCCGGATCCGGCCTGCGCGGACCCCGGGAGACGCGCGGGTCGAAGAGGCCATTCCGCTCGGCCAGTTCGGGCATGGCATCGGTCGTGAGCTTGGCGGTGAGCGCCTTCCCGTCGCGCAGGAACTCCACCTGGATCTCGGATCCGGGGCGACGCCGGGTGATCAGCCGGCGCAGTTGGTTCACGGTGCCCACCGACTTGCCGTCGATGGCGGTGATGATGTCATCGCGGCGGAGATCGGCCCGTCGTGCCGGGCCACTGGCGGGAACCTGGGTGATGTAAACCCCGTTGGTCATGCCCGTGTAACGCGTCCGCAGGCGTTCATCCTCGCGGATGCCGACGATCCCCACGGCCAGCCATGAACGCTGGAACCGGCCGGTGTCCACCAGTTGGTCGGCGACCTCGCGGGCAAGGTTTGCGGGAATGGCGAAGCAGATGCCGGTGCCCACGCCGCGGATCATGGAGTTCACCCCGATGACCTCGCCTTCGAGGTTCAACAACGGGCCTCCGCTGTTCCCAGGGTTGATGTTGGCGTCGGTCTGGAGGAAATCCTCGTCCATCAGCAACCGGCTGAGCCCGGCGCGTCCCTTGGCGGAGATGTGGCCGAAGGTGACGGAGTACTCGAGTTCGTAGGGCGCACCGATGGCAATGGCGAACTCGCCGACGCGGACGCCGTCGGAGTTGCCAAACCGGGCCGGGCGCAGTCCCGAAACGGTCTCCTTCAGCTTCAGGATGGCGATGTCGGACTCGGGATCCTGCCCGCGGACTTCAGCATCCACCTCGCGTCCATCATGGAGCTTCACCCGGATGCGGTCGGCGTTCTCGACGACGTGGGCGTTGGTCAGGATGTAGCCGTCCTCGCGGTAAATGATGCCCGAGCCCTCGCCGTTGAAGCTGGGTCCCTCCCGTTCCTGGCGCTCGCGCTCCTTCCGGAGGTGTTCCTCGAATTGCTCGCGCATCTCCTCCGGCATCTGCTTCAGGAAGGGGTGGTCGGACTTGTCGGCGAGGGTTTCGAGTTTCTGGGAGACCTGGACGACCACGACCGAGGCGGTGCCACGCTGGGCGACGTCGACGAACGCCTCGTTGAGCTGCCGCGCGACCTCGATGGCCGTTGGCGGGGCGGCCTGCAGGCAAGCCGAGCCGGCGGCCGACCCAAGGAGGGCGGCGGACAACGCGAAGACCGGAAGGCGAGGAAACACGCGCATGCCGCACGCTACGCCGGACCCTCCCGGATGCAACGGTCCAAGTGGGTGCCAAGTTTCAAGGAGCGCATCTTGACACTGCCCCCGCATGGAACGGGGTGGCGACGTCCTCGTCGCCGTTCCAAAGCCTCTCGCAGGGCGAGGAGGTTCTTGAAACTTGAAACTGAAAACCTGGAACTCCCCGTGAAACGAAAAACTTGGAACTTCAAAACACCCCGCCAACGCCGGTAGCGTTGCACCACATGCTCCCGATCATCGAAGCGCTGCTGGTTCTTCAGGACAAAGACCGACGTCTGATCCGGTTGCGGGCGGAACTGGAGTCGGTGCCGGTCCAGCGGCAGCTGCTGCAGAACAAGGCGGCGAAGACCCAGGCGGCCTTCGACGAGGTGAAGAAGCGGGCCACGCATGTCGAGAGCGAGCGGAAGCGTCTGGAACTCGAGGCGGGGACGCTCCAGCAGCGGATCAACAAGCTGAAGTCCGAGCAGTTGGGCACGCGCAGCAACGACCAGTACAAGGCCTTTCAGCACCAGATCGAGACCACCGAAGGAGAAATCCGCGGACTGGAGGATCGCCAGATCGAGATGATGGAACAGGCCGAGGTCATCTCGAAGGATGTCCAGGAAGCATCAAAGATCGCCGCGGCCCAGAAATCCGAAACCGATCGCCAGCTCGGAGACCTCGCCGCCCGTGAGGCGAACCTGAAGAAGGAGTTCGACACCGTCTCCGCGGAACGCGCCGGACTGGCCGCCAAGGTGGAGCCGATCGCCCTGGGCCGCTACGAACGCATCCTGAAGACGAAGGGCGACAACGTCCTCGTGGGCGTCCATCGCGTGGTGTGCGGCGGGTGCCACGTGAAGTTGCCCATGCAGGTCTGCCTCCACGCCAAGGCGCAGCTCGAAATCGCCTCCTGCCCGAATTGCGGTCGCATGCTCTACTTCACTCCGGACATGGACGTGTGACCGCGCGGAACGGCGACGCCGCCGCGATCGCTGCCACTGGTGATGTCTGGAAAGCCAGATAATCCGGGCAATCCAGCCGATGTCGACCGGGCACGTCGACATCCAGCAGGTGCCGGAGTTCCTCCATGTTCCGGGACCACCGCGCGCCGTTGAAGAACTCGAGCGGCTCGAACTGCAGCTTGTATCGCGCCTTCTGCGTCACGCACGTGCCGATGTAGAGATGCTCGTAGCCCGCCCGGGCAAAGAATTCCGCCGCACGCGTCATGAGGGAGATGCCGAGGTTCCGGGACCGATCGGTGAGATCGTAGAAGGCGTAGTAGTAATAGGCCACGCGTGGGGCGGCGAGGTGCAGCAAGGCGGTTCCGAGCTCGGCTCCGGTCTCCGCGTCGGTGGCCTGCAGAAGGTGGCTGATCACGGGCCCGGCCATCAGCCGATCCAGACGCTCCGTGTGCATGATGCCCTGGCCGAAGCGTTCGTCTGCGTACGAGATCCAGCGCGCACGGCGTTCCGGAGTGTCGGGGAACGATGACTTCGAAATCAGCTCCAGCCGGAGGTTCGTGGACTTCCGCAGGATGCGCCGGTTCTCCGACGATGGCTTCCATTCCCGCAGCGGGATGCGGAGGTTGCGCACCAGATAGAACCGTTCCATCTCCGGATTCCCGGGCAGGAATCCCGCGTCGAAGGCGTCCGCCGGCGTCTCGCCCGGCTCGAGGAACGCCCACACCACGTACGGGTACAGGTAGTGCGCGTAATCCGGGGTCGTCTCGGAAAAGAGGAGCTTCACCGGGCCGGAGTGTGCGTGCAGTCCCGCGCCGGGGGAAGACCGGGAACAGGGCTCAGAACAATCCGTTGTCCTCGCCCGCCTCGGCCGCCAGGTCCTGTTGCAGGAAATGGATGAGGTGCCGCAGCCGCTCCGCTACGGTCGCCGATTGCAGGATCACCTGCCGGGCGAACGACGTCTGGATCGAAAGCAAGGCGATCAGGTCCGCAAACTGCCCCGGATTCGGAATCATCCGGAGGGCCTGGATCGCCGACCGGATCGGATTCTCGGAATCACCCCCCGTGCGCACCAGTTGCCGCAGCAGGTCGTTCGCCACCTCTCCCCCCGCATGCAGCTGTTCCTCCACCAGTTCCAGCACCCGGACCTTCAGGGCATCGACGGTCACGGTGTCCGAGTCGCCGATGTCCACCATGTGGATCTTCTGGAATCGGTAGGGCTTGTAGCGCACGACCTTTCCGAGCCGCACGCGCGCCACCCCTTGCAGGATGAGGTTCGAGGTGCCGTCGGCATTCTTGACCGCCGCACGGACGATACCGATGCCGGCCACCGGCAGCGGCGTCTCGCGCGGGTCGCCCGGTTTCTGCATCGCCACGCAGAACATGCGGTGCGAATCCAAGGCCTCCGCCAGCATCGTGCGGTAACGCGGTTCAAAGATGCGGAGCGGAAGCAGCGCCTGTGGAAACAGGACGGCATTGCTGAGGATCATGACCCCGATGGAGTCAGGTACGACCATGCCCGAGTGTACGGTGGCCATCGGATGTCGCAAGCGGGTGGGATGGAGGAGTTGTTTGCAGGCCGGGTGCCCTCACCCGGCAATGTCGGGGATGCGCCGCGTGGGGGCACGCGGCCTGCAACCGGGAGTTCGCGAATCCGATGACCCGCTTCCAGATGGCCCCAGCGTGCCTGAATTCGCAGGTCGGCCGTCATTCTGCGCCAAGACATTCCGGAGGCATTCGGGCAGAAAGTCGACCATGGCCATTCGGATCCCCCGCGCCTTGCAACAGTTCATGCTGACATGGCTGCTGGCGGCGTCTGCGTTCGGTGTCACCCACGCCCGGAACGACGAGGTCCTGACCCTCGACGACGCCT
>JBIKWS010000197.1:0-6744 GCA_044356195.1 Cyanophyceae cyanobacterium | reverse complement strand
GAAGGCGACATCACCGACAAGTCCGACAGCCTCGCCCGCCATATCGACGGGTGCGACTGGGTCTTCCATGTCGCGGCCAGTTACGCGCTCTGGATGCCCGACTACCGGCCGATGTACCGGACCAACCTCATCGGCACCCAGAAGATCCTCAAGGCCGCCGTGACCGCCGGGGTGCGTCGCATCGTCTACACCAGCACCGTTGGTTGCATCGGCCTGCCCAAGCCTTCCTCGACGGGGATTCTTTTGCCCACCGACGAAACCGCGCCGGTGTCCGAGGTCCAGATGACCAACCATTACAAGCGCTCCAAGTGGCAGGCCGAAGTGGCGGCCCGCGAAGCTGCGCGCGAGGGTGTCCCGGTCGTGATCGTCAACCCCGCTGCACCGGTCGGGCCGCGCGACGTCAAGCCCACGCCCACCGGCCAGGTCATCGTCGACTATCTCAATCGCAAGATGCCGGCGTATCTTGATACCGGACTCAACTGGGTGCACGTCCGCGATGTCGCCATCGGCCACATCCTGGCGGCCGAGAAGGGACGCGTCGGTGAGCGGTACATCCTCGGCCACACCGATGGCAACTGGTCGATGCGGAAGGCGTTCGAAGTGCTTTCCGAAATCACCGGACTGCCGCCGGTGAAGCGGCAGGTTCCGTGGGAAATTGCGCTCGGAGCGGCGCACATTTCGGAGTGGATTTCAGGAATCACCGGGAAGCCACCCAAGGCTCCGGTCGCAGGCGTGCGCATGGCGCGCTACAAGATGTACTTCAGCCCGGCCAAGGCCGTGCGCGAACTCGGGCTTCCGCAGACGCCGCCCCGTCAGGGGCTTTCCGATGCCGTCGATTGGTTCCGCTCCAACGGCTACGTCCGGAGGCGGTAAGGGGGGCAGGGAGTTTCAAGTTTGCAGTTCTTCCTCAGCCTCCTGACGTCGACTGCTACATTGCCGGCCCTCATTCCTTCCCTGGCGGCAGGGTGATCGCCACGGAATCCGCCATCGTCCGCGACCGGAAGGCCCTGATGCGGTGGAAGGTCAGGAAATTGGCGTCATGGGCGTTATGGGCACCTCCCACGCCGTCCTCAAACGCGGTCCGGCAAGCGGCGATCAGGTCGTTTCCGTCAAACACCCAGTCCACGTATTGGAACCCGGTGCGCGCCCGATCCGGCGAATGCAGGAGGTGGCATCGAACCTCCCACTGCCTCAGGTCCGGGCTACACAGCAGCGCCAGCGTGTTCCGGGTACCCGCGGGATGCCCCGCAGTCTCCCAACCTCGCGGAACCACGGAAGCCACCGACCAGTACCGGCGGGTGACCTTGTCCCATCGGATCGCGAACTTCTTCGCGCCTCCAGGAAAGTCCACAAAGCCCGTCGAAGGATCGAATTCGGGTCGTGCCTCCGGCCCCGGGATCCGGACAATCGCAGCCTTCTCCGGCAAGCCCCGCGCGTCGACCCGCAGGACATCGACGAGACCGCCCTCCGGCGTGACCACGACATTCCCTTCCAACCACGCCCTCATGTCGCCGCCGTTCCAACTTCGATCGCTGGGGAGGAACTCCGTCGATACCCACCGGGAGGCATCGAGGAGGTCCGCATCGACGGGCACCGAGAGAACGCCAGCGCGATAGTGGATACCCCACGCCATCGGGGGATTCCGCCACTCGAATCCCCGCCAGAGACGCCCAGCGTGCTCCACCACTGGCATGGGTGCACAATGGTATTCGCCCTCGGACCGCAACAGCCCGGTGGTGGCATTGGTGGGATTCGTCCAGGTGGTGCCCCCGTCCGTGGACCGGCGGATCAGGATGTTGCCGTGATGCCGATCCGGACCGAGCAGATACAACGCGCCACGATGGACAAAGAGGGACGACCAGAAGGCACCCTGGATCTCGGAAACCTGACGCCAGTGCGCGCCACGATCGGACGACCGGTACACGCGACTGCGCGCGCTGCGGTGTTCGTCGGAGTTCGGACCAAAGAAATCGTGGGAAGCGATGTAGTCGCCATTCGGGAGGATGGCGAGGCTGGGGGATCCAATGTAGAGCCCGGAGGTTGCCGGGCTGTGGGTGATGACAACACCCGGCACCTCCCTGAATGCAGCGCTTGGAGCGTTGCCTTGCTTGAGGGCCGCGCACCCAATGCAGGAAAGCATCAGCCAACCGGTCGCAATCCAACACCTCAGACCTTGCCAATCCATTTCCAATCCTCCCACACCGCCCCGATGGATGCCAGATTCCGCCGATCGAGGAGGTGGGTGGCAGCCCTCCGGAGATGGCCGCCTCGGAGGGCGTGCCAGGCATCGCTGGCGTTCACAGCCACCTGCTGCATCACCGACGGATCGCGGTAGCAATCGATCATGCAACGGGTGCAGCCATCGCGAACGCGCTGGGTTTCGTCCCAGGCGTACACGTGGCACATCGGGGTTTCCCAGAAGTGGCAGCGGTACAGGTTCAGGTGCCAGTCGAGGTAGAAGTACTTGTAGCCTCCCAGGCATCCGAAGCGCTCCTTCTCCCCGCGCACATGCCGTTGCATGTCTTCGAGGGAAGCCAACGGATTGACCACCGCAAAGCCGCTCGTCTTCTTCAGTTCCCGGATGTTCTCGAACACCTGCCAGAGTTCGTCGGGGGTGAAGCGGACGAGACCACCGTCCGAGAAACTGAGGTAACTGCTCTTCAGATCGGTGAGCGGGTAGCTGAAGGTGCACGAACTGAACCCGAGTTCGCGCAGGAATGCCGGAAGCCGGGCGTAATCCTCGATCAACCGGCTTGCCGTCACGCTCGCGGTGGTCTGGATGCCGGCACGTGCGAAGAACTCATTTGCCTGCCGGATCTTCGCACACACACCCGCGAGGCCGCGGTTCGCCTCGTGACGTCCCACATCGTGTGCGTCCACGGACATGATCACGCTGGCGAGTCCATCGTCGGCGAGTTCCCGGAGGTTGCGCTCGGTCCAAAGGGAACCGTTCGTGCACAGCATCGGCCGGATCCCGGACTGCGCCGCATAGCGCACCATCGAGCGGAGGTCGCGGTGGACGAGGGGCTCGCCACCGACGAAGAGGAGGTAACCAATGCCGTTGCGGCGCGCGATGTCGATGACATCCAACGCCTCGGTCAGGGTGACCGATCGACGGCGGCGCGGGTCCATGGCGGACCGCGCAAAACCGCAAAAACCACAGTCTGCGTTGCAGACGTTGGTGATGGCGAACTGGAGATAACCCGGGCCGCCATCCTTGAGCACCTGTTGGATCAAACGCCATGTCGGCGTCACCGGTGCAGGAACCTTGCCTTCCAACCGCGGGGCGCGCGGATCCACGGGGACATTCGCAAACCGAGGATCCGATGCCGCTCCTTCCGTCGTGTCCGGGATAGTTGGCATGGATCGGTGGGCATTCAGGCTGCCGATCCCATGCCCGACAGCGGACAGGATCAGGAATCCGTCGGAGGAGTCTCCAGCGCAGCGAACGGGCTCTCCCCAATGGGTGCCGGGTTGACAGCCGCATCAGTAGCCACACGCACGACCGCCGCCTTGCCCGCAGCGGCCTTGGCCTGCAGCTCGGTGACGATGATCGCGTGGTTCTCTGCCGTTACGTGAGTCGAAGGCACGTCGCCGGTTTCCTTGGGATTCTTGGCCCGCTTGTGCTTCGGGTGCGGGCTGATCATCACGTTGATGGATCGGCCAATCAGCTTGGGCGGCGAGTCTGGATGGCCCCACGGCTCCAGATCCTCCAGAAACTTGTTCACCACCTGCTTGCCGATTTCCGTATGCGCCATTTCGCGTCCTCGGAATCGGAGGGTGACCTTCAGCTTCATGTCCTCGCAGAGGAACCCGACCGCATGGTCGAGCTTGATGCCGAGATCGTGTGGGTCAATCCGCGCGGAAAGCTGCACTTCCTTCACCAGGTTGGCGTGCTGGTGCTTCTTGGAATCGCGTTCCTTCTTCGCCAACTCGTACTTGAACTTGCCGTAATCGACCAACCGGCACACAGGAGGCACGGCGTTGGGGGCGATTTCGACCAGGTCCACCCCCTGGGAACGGGCGACATTCAGCGCCGAGGGCAAATCCATCACTCCCGCCTGTTCCCCGTCCTGCCCAATGACCCGGACCTCACGCGCTCGAATCTTGCCGTTGACCCGATGCAGGGGCTGCTGCGGTTGATGACGACTAAACGGGCGGCTCAAGCGACCGCCTCCGGTTGGGGGTGAATCATGCGGGATGACAAAACAGACACTTACTTTGACAGACGGAGGACGGTATAGTGTTCCCGTCGAAGAAACCGCAAGTGAAAACTGGCCATTTCACCATCCCAGCCTTGCTTTGCAGCGCTTGGATCCTCTTCGCGGTCCTCGCCCTCCCACGACTCGGCGCCTCCGACTACACCCCGCCTGAACGCGCCCGATTCGAAGCGGCGTTCCATCGCGCAGAACGGGCACGGGCTGAAAACACGAACACAGTCGAAGTTCTGTGGCGTTTCGGACATGCGGCCTTCGATTGGGCCGATGCACAGTCCCGAGATCGGGATCGCGCCCGGATTGCCCAGGCGGGTATGGACGCCTGCAACGCCGCCCTCGCCATCGATCCGAAGTGCGCGCAGGCCCACTATTTCCTGGCCCTCAACCTTGGACAACTCGCCCAGACCAAGACCCTGGGTGCACTCCGCATCGTTCCCCGCATCGAAGGCGCCTTCACCGCAGCCCTGGCTGCGGACCCTTCCATCGACAACGCCGGCCCAGACCGTGGGCTGGGCCTCCTGTACTTGGAAGCGCCCGGCTGGCCCACCAGCATCGGAGACCGCGCCAAAGCACGCCGTCACCTCGAACGATGTGTCGAACTGGCTCCCACGCACCCCGGCAACCGGCTCAGCCTCGCGGAAGCCCTTCTTGAATGGCGCGATCGTGAAGGTGCCCGCGCCCAACTGGAGGCCATCGATCGCGACTGGGCGGCAAACCGCGTCCGACTGGCGGATCCTGGCTTGGAAGCGGACTGGCGCATCTGGCTGCAACGCCGCAATGCCCTTGCTGCCCGGCTCAAGCGCCCGCCCATCCCGCTCGATCCACCGTCCACCAACGCTCCGCCGCCCCAACCATTGGCCTTGTGACGCATCCGCTCTCCCCGTAGGAAAGGCGCCTCCGTGGATACAGAAACCACACCGGCGTCCAGCGCCACTGAACTCCTCCGCCGAAGCCTGGCGCGCGGACGCCTTGGTCACGCCTACCTGTTTTCGGGAGACGACCTCGATTCCCTCGAGGAATCCGCGGCCCTTCTGGCCCAGACGCTCCTCTGCCAATCGCCCCTCGAAACCGGCCCCGAAGGCCAATCCCTCGTTCCTTGCGGCCAGTGCAGCCAGTGCCGTCGCGTCGCGCACCGCACCCACCCGGACGTCACGTGGGTCCACCCTGAGTCGAAGATGCGCCAGATCCTGGCCAACCAGACCCGCGAGGTGACCCGGATCCTGGGACTGCGTCCGGCGGAAGCCCCGCGCAAGATCGCTGTCATCTGTGGCGCCGACCGTTTCAATCCCGGCGCTGCCAACGCCTTCCTCAAGACCCTGGAAGAACCGCCCGCCGGATCGATCATCCTGCTGCTCAGCACCGATCCCGGCCGCGTTCTGGAAACCATCCTTTCCCGCTGCCTCCGCCTCAGTTTCGGCACCGCCGGACTCCGTATGTCCCCGGAAGTCCGCAACTGGCTCGCCGGATTTGCCGCCGCCGCCAAGGACTCCGGCAAGGGCAGCGGGCTGCTCGCGCGCTACCGACTCCTCGACCAACTCCTTCAATCCTTGGTCGCCGCCCGGGCCCGCATCGAGACCTCCCTTTCCGAAGACTCCCCGCTGAACCGCTATGCGGATGCCTCCGCCGAGCAGAAGGAGCATTGGGAGCGCGAACTGAACGCCGCAATCGAATCGGAGTATCGTCGGCACCGTTCGGAGTACCTCGGGGGCCTGCACATCTGGCTGCGGGACCTGTGGCTCACGCGGCTGGGCAGTCCGGGGGAACTGTTCCTGCCCGACCTTCAGGACACCACGGCCGCCATCGCAAACCGTCTCACCCCTGCGGATTCCCAACGGAACATCGAGGCGTGGGAATCCACCATGCGACTCCTCCACACCAACGTGCAGGAAGCCCTCGCCCTGGAAGTTGGCCTCCTCAAGCTCCGGTTGTGACGCGCCCGCAACCAACCCCACGCGTCGCTGAGTCCCCCGTCCCCGCGCTCCTGCTCGGGTTGGTCCTGGGACTCTCGATCCTGAAGCTCGGCAATCCGGTCATCCTGGAGGACCAGATTGGTGTTCCGGGTTCGTTGATGGAGTGGATCCAGCGCCCCTGGCCGACGCGGGTGGGCCTCTTCCTCCTGCCGATCGTTGTCCTCTTCCACCTCTTCGCCACCCCGTGGCGCGAGCGTCTGGCGGCCGCGCCCGTTCCGGCGTGGATCTGGTTCGGTCTGGGCGGATGGACGTTCTGGCAATGGCTCAGCCATGGCGCGAGCGTCGACACACGACTTTCCGGCCTCACCCTGCCCCACCTGCTCGCGGTGTCCGCCTGTTTCATTCTGGGTGTCCTCACCGGTCGGACCCGATGGCAGCCCTTGCTGATCGGAGTCGGCATCGGTGCCACCCTCTGCTGGCTCCAGGCATTCAACCAGCACACCTTCGAGTTCCGGTACGCCCGCGAAGCCCTGGTCACCGGACAGCAGTCCGGATGGACCAACCTCGCCCCCGCGGACGTGGCCGAACTGCGCCAGAACGGACTGATCGTGACCACC
>JBIKWS010000196.1:0-6790 GCA_044356195.1 Cyanophyceae cyanobacterium | reverse complement strand
GTTCCAGACGATGATGCGGGCACCGATGCGTTTGGCTTCATCGATCCAGCGTGGGGACAGCTTCTTTTCGTCGTCGGTGAGTTTCTTGCCGCCGAATTGTCCCCACGGACCGAGGGCGCCGAGGACCTGATCGGGTTCGAGTTTGTGGTAGGCCTCGAGGTAGGCCCAGTCGAAGGCCTGGACGACGACCTGGTTGACGAGTTTTCGGCGGCGCAGCAGTTGGACGCAATCGGCGGCGGCACCGGCCTTCCGTTCGATGAGGGTGACAGAGCCCTTCTGGATGACGTCGAGGGCCTGGTCGAGGGTGGGGATGAAAGCGGGAGGCTGGTTGGAACCGCGCCAGGTGGCGGCGTCGAGGGACTGGAGCTCGGCGAATGGGAACTCGGAAACGTGGAGGTTGGTGCGACCCCAACGGCGGGTGGCGTCGGTGGTGCGGTCGAGGGTGTGGTCGTGGAGGACGGTGAGGACGCCGTCGCGGGAGTGGTGGTAGTCGAGTTCGACGAGATCAGCGGCGGCGGTGACGGCGAGTTGGAAGGCGGGAAGGGTATTCTCGGGGGCGGCGGCCGAGTAGCCGCGGTGGGCGATGACGAGAGGGCGATCGAGGTTGAGGAGGGATTCCGCGGGGGAGGCGGCCTGGAGCGAGGCGGCGGCGAGGACGGCCATGCCGGAGGCCAGGAGGGAGCAGGCGGCGATGTGGTTCATGGGATGTTCGATACGCGGAAGGGCATGGGGATGTCGAGGCGGGGGAGGTGGGGGAGGTGAGTTCCCAGATGCCAGTTACCAGCTCCCAGTCGCCAGATTCCGGCAACTTCTCCTCCACAGCCTCCTCACGTCGTCTGCTACGTCTGGAAACTGGGGACTGGGAACTCCCTAACGGGCCTCCGACCAAAGTCGGAGTGGGTTTGTGGGCTGGGTGTGGTCGAGTGATGGAAGTGACGGCTGAGCAAGTACATCTGTTGAGGAAATCTTTTGCGATCGTGGAGCGGCATCCGGAGGTGGCGGCGCTGGTGTTCTATCGGGAGCTTTTTTCGATCGAGCCGCGGCTGCGTGGGTTGTTCCGCAACGACATTGCCGAGCAGGCGACCAAGCTGATGGAGATGCTCGCTGGGGCGATCCGGTTGCTGGATGAACCCGGGCGGTTGGTCCCGGTGCTGGAGGACCTGGGACGACGGCACGCCGGTTACGGGGTCGAGGCGGCCCACTACGCGGTGGTGCGGCAGGCGTTGGTGGCGATGTTGCGGAAGGTGCTGGATCGTGAACTTACGCCGGAGGTGCTGGCGGCGTGGGCGGCACTGTATGACGTGGTGGAGGCGTCGATGCTGCGGGGGGCGTCGACTGCTGGAGCCGATCCTGGATCCGGGCCAGCGCCCACGCGGCGTGCTCGCGGATGAGGGGTTCGGGATCGGTGGTGGCGCGCGCGAGCGGGTCGATGGATTCGGCACCGCCGATGTTTCCGAGGGCGACGGCGACGTTGCGGAGGAATCCGCGGCGTTTGGTACGGAGGATGGGCGAACCAGTGAAGCGGGAGCGGAAGGTGGCGTCGTCGAGGGCGAGAAGATCGTGGAGGGCGGGGACGTCGAGGTCGTGTCGACGATGCGGGGCGAGGAGACGGGCTTCAGCGGCGAACCGATTCCAGGGGCAGGCGGCGAGGCAATCGTCGCAGCCGTAGATCCGGTTGCCAATGAGGGGGCGCAGCTCCTCGGGGATGGATCCCTTGAGTTCGATGGTCAGGTAGGAAATGCAGCGACGCGCATCGAGGGTGAAGGGCGCAGGGAGTGCCTGGGTGGGGCAGGCGTCGAGGCAGCGGGTGCACTTGCCGCAGAGGTTGCGCGCGGGTGGGTCGATGGGGAGTTCGGCCTGGGTCAGGATTTCGGCGAGCAGGAACCAGTTGCCGAGATCGCGGGAGACGAGGTTGGTGTGGCGTCCGACGAAACCGATGCCAGCGCGTTGGGCGAGGTCCCGTTCGAGGATGGGACCGGTGTCGACGTACCACAGGGAGCGGTGGGCCGGGGTGGTGGCGGCGTCGAGCCACGCGGTGAGTTCGGCAAGGCGCGGGGCGAGGATGTCGTGGTAATCGGAATGTTGGGCGTATCGGGCGACGATCCCGCGGGGTTCGCCGGCGTTTGAAGCGGTGGCCTCGGACTCGGGTTGAGGGTCGTGTGCGTAGCTGACGGCGAGGGCGATGATGGAACGTGCGCCGGGAAGGACGAGGTCGGGGTTGCAGCGTTTGTCGGCGTTGCGGGCGATCCATTCCATGCCGGCGTGGCGGCCCTCGGCGAGGGCCTGGAGGAGCCTGGGGCCGGACTCCGGCGCGGCGGCAGAGGTAACGCGGCAGGCGTCGAATCCCAGTTCGGCGGCGCGCTGCTTCAGTTGGGAGGCGAGATCGGACACTTCAGGACGGATCCAAGGGCGTGCCCAGGCGGAAGGAGAAAGCGATCTGGCGGGCGGTTTCCGCGGGAGATCGGAAGTCGACCCCGACGATGAGATCGGCGTCGCGGTAGGCCGGGCTGCGGAGGCTGAGGAGATCCTGGATGCGCGCGAGGGGGTCGGGAGTCTGGAGGAGGGGGCGGTGGGACTGGTGTCGGACGCGGGCGTAGATGGTTTCGGGACTGGCCCAGAGGCAGACGATGAGGGCGTGGGTCCGGAGGGAATCGAGGTTGCCGGGGGTGACGGCAAGACCGCCGCCGGTGGCGATGACACGGCCGCTGGTCGATTCCAGTTCGCGGCAGAGCTCGGACTCGAGGTTCCGGAAGAAGGGTTCGCCGTCCTGGGCGAAGATGTCGGAGATCTTCCGGCCCTGGCGCTGTTCGATCAGCTTGTCGGTATCAACGAAATCGAACTGGAGCGTCTGTGCGAGGAGGGATCCGACCGTGGTCTTGCCCACGCCCATGAAGCCGATGAGGGCGATGTTGCGGTGAGTGCGCGGCACGGAGGACATGCGGGGTTGGTAGCGTGGACGGGGACAGGAGGGAAGGCTGCACGCGGGCGAACGCCGCGTGAAGGGATCAAGTGGCGGGGATGAAGCGTTGCAGGAGGAGGGCAGCGCCGAAGCATCCGACGAAGGCGAGCGTGGAGGGGAAGTCGGCGGGGGCGGCGAGGAGGTCGACGAGGCAGATGCCGGCGAGCAGGCCGGACACGGTGCGGCCGAGGTTGCGTTGGATGGAGGTGAACGTGTGGCGGAGGCACAGGGCGGCCCAGGTGAGGACAAGGGCGGAGACCAGAAGGCCGCGCAGGCGGTAGGGGCCGTTGTTGACCAGGAAGGCAAGGACGATGGGCAGGGCCAGGGCGACCAGCGGCCAGATGGCCAGCGGGCCGAGGATGCTCTCGCGTCGGGCGACATAGGAGAGACCGACGATCCATCCGGCGAGGGCGATGGCGGTCCAGAGGGCGAGGCCAGTGACGCCGTCCTCGGCGGCCGAGGCGGCAACCAGCAGGAGGAAGAACCGGCACACGGCCATGATGATCGGGGAGAATTCGACGGCCTTGTGGACGGCGTCGTAGAGGAGGATGGCGGCGACCAGAAGGAGGGTGAGGACGGCGGTGTCGAGGCCGAGGAACAGGAGGGGCAGGGTGCCCACGCCGAGGAGCGAAAGACCGGCGATCCAGACGAACGACTCGGAGATGGCACCGGATGGGATGGGACGCTGGCGGCGGTGTTGTCGGTCGAAGGAGGCGTCGAAGGCGTCGTTGAGGTACATCCCGCCGATGTAGAGGAGGGAGGTGGCGAGGCAGAGGAGCAGGAGGCGTCCCCACGAGCCGCCGCCGGCGAGGAGCCAGCCGCAAAGGCAATTGCTCCAGACCGTGGGCAGGTTCGACACGCGCCCGAGGACGAGCAGCGTGCGTGCGCTGGGGAACTTCGCGTCAGCCATGAGCGGCGGAACCTAGCGAGGGTCGTGGGGGATGGGAATCCCGATGAGGCCAGCGAGTTGGGCGGGGTTGGCGGTGCCGGTGGTGCCCAGCTGATGGATGACGCAGCTGGCGGCGGCCATCGCCAGTTCGAGCGCTTCCGGAATGGTGGCTCCGGCCGCGAGGGCGGCGGTGAGGTTGGCCGTGACGGAATCGCCGGCACCGACGATGTCGATGGGCCCGCGGAGGGGCAGGGAGGGTTGGTGATGGGAGGTTCCGTCGGGGGAAGCTCCGACGATCCCGCGTTCGGCGAGGGTGATGAAGACGGGGCGGGCGTTGGTGCGGGCGAGGTCCACGGCGGCGCGGCGGATGTCGTCGAGGGCTTCCACGGGTTGGCCGGCGAAGCGGGCGAGTTCGGCGGCGTTCATCTTGAAGACCACCTGCGGGAATCCGCGCAGGGAACGCCGCGAATCCGCGATGATGGGGAGGTTCGGATGGGCGGCGACGACCTTGCGGACGGCTTCGCGGACGGCGGTGGTGACCACGCCGGTCTCGGCGATGTCGACCTGATCCATGAGGATGACGGCGTCGAGGGAGGGGGCGAGCGCGGCGAGATTGGCGGCGATGCGGTCGGCGACCGAGGCCGGGGTGGGATCCCAGTTCTTGAGGTCGAGCCGGCTGAGTTCGCGTGGGGGTTCGCCGGGGGTGTGGAGGAGGGGCTTGGTGTAGGTGAAGGTGTGGCGTTCGGCGGACTGGACGAAGTGGTCGAGGTGGACGCCGGGTTGGGCGCGCAGGGCGCGGAGGAGTTGCCAGCCTTCGCCGTCGTCACCGGCGACACCGACGGGATGGAGCGAACCGATGCCGAGGGCGACGAGGTTGTTGAGGATGGTTCCGGCGGCTCCGGGTTGGCAGCGGACGCGGGTGATGTTGTGGACGGGGAGGCCGGTTTCGATGGAGATCTCGGCGCGGGCGGGATCGATGTCGAAGTAGCGGTCGAGACAGAAGTCACCGACAACGGCGAGGCGGAGGTTCGCGTAGCGTTGGGTGAGCGTGTGGAATCGCTCGGGGGTCATGACAGGTGGCTCCAGAGGTGGTGGATGAAGGCGAGGTTGTCGGATTGCACGTAGCGCATGTCGCCGCCCATCCGTGAGAAGCTCTTGCAGAAGCGGAGGTAGTAGGCGGGGTTGGTCTTCGGAGGTTCGCCCTGCGCCCAGTCCCATCCGCCGCCGTCCTGGAGGTCCACGACGTAGATGCTGTGGCCGGAAACGGGGGGGCGCCCGTCCTGGAATCGGAGGTTGTGGACGCAGCTCAGGGATTTCTCGAAGACCTGCGGGGCCATGATGGCGGAGCCGACGGACAGGAGGACTCCGTTGTCGAGGCCTTCGACGGCCCCGGCGAAGAGGCGGAAATCGGAGCCGGCGGCGCGACCGATGGCCGAGCCATTGAACATCGGGTGACAGGAGATGATGTCGTACCCGATGCCCGGATGGACGGTGACGGGAACCCGGAGTCTCCACGCCTGGGCGAGAAGGCTGGCCTGTTTGAAGGGGTGTTCGACCGCGTGTCCGCCTGCGGGCAGGTCGAAGCGGAGTTGGGCGGCCAAAAGTTCCGCGACGGCGGCGGCAAGGGGATCCCCGGCAAACTGTGTCAGCAGGCGCTGGAGGTCCTCGGGAGAGGGGAGGTGGCAACCGTCCTCGTGGATGAACTTGCCGAGGGCACGACCGTAGCCGAGGTCGTGGAGAGCCCCGGAAAGCAGGGCGAGGTGGATGTTGCGGCCGGTTTCGTCCCAGGTGCCGACGGTTCCGGTGGCGACGTTTTCCTCGACGGATTCCGTGGAGCGACCGAGCCAGGCGTACTCCCAGTCGTGGATGGTTCCGGCGCCGTTGGTCGCCAGGTGGGTGATCCAACCCTTTTCCATGAGATCGGTGAGGATCAGGGCGGCGCCGTTGCGGAGCAGGTGGGCTCCGTACATCAGGATGACCTGGGCATCGCGTTCGCGGGCGGCGCGGATTCGCTGGGCGGCTTCGGCAGCGGCGTTCACGACCTCGGCGGAGACGGGCGGCAACGGGCGGTCGAGGGGAACCAGGATGTCCTCGGCGCGGGTCAGGCTGCGTCGCCCGGCCAGCGGGAGGACGCGGAGACGTGTCAGATCAAGGGCGCGTGCGGTCGGCATGTGATGATGCCCGATTAGCCCAGAGGAGCGGGATGGGGCGCAAGAGCTGAGCCGAAGGGGATGACGATGATGGCGACGACAACTGAGTCGTCCCTCTCCGGGCAATCGAAGATCTAACGAAGAGCCTCCGGTGCGCTGTTGGTGCGCCGGGGGCCTTTGACTTCCCGAGGCGTCTGGTTCTGTTCGCGGCGCTCGAACAGGGCGTCAAACCGTTCCCGTTGTTCCGGGGTGAGTTCGGCGGAAATCTTGCGGCGGAGTTCGCGGATCTCCGTCTGGATGCGGGGAACCAGCGGCTCCCAATCCGACCGGATGCGTTGTTCGCTGTCGCGGATCAGCGAGCGGATCCGGTCGCGTTGCTCCGGGGCGAGCTGGATCTGATCTTCGAGGCGGCGGAGGGCTTCGAAACGCTGCCATCCGGGTGGACGGGTGCTGACGCGTTCCGGACGACGATTGGTTGGACTGCCGCCCATCAGCGCGGGTGGCGAGGGTGGGAGTGCTTCCGGGATGGATGTGGGGCCGGGCGTCGCCTGGGCCTGGATCTTCTGCGGGCGGTCACGCCGTGGGGCCTTGAAGGTCGCCGTGGTGAACGACCCGGTCACGACCCCGGCGGCAAAGATCAGCAGGGCGGCCCCGGTGACCTTCAGTGTGGCGGGCGCAAGGGTCATGGCGTGGGTGCCTCGGGATCGATGGAGTCGAAGTCGGGAAGATCCCCAAGGACCGCGACTTCGAGCAGTTCGGCATCGGGAACACCTTCGCCCGCGGCGGCCGAGG
>JBIKWS010000195.1:0-6794 GCA_044356195.1 Cyanophyceae cyanobacterium | reverse complement strand
GGCCCGGCCGCGGTGGTGGATGCGGCATATCGGCTGGCGCTGGGGCGTCCGCCGGTCGCTACGGAACTTCAGGCAGCTGAAACGGCAGCCAGGGAACGCGGCGTGGCCAGCGTGTGCTGGGCGCTCCTCAATTCAACGGAGTTTGTCTATGTCCGGTAACCCGACCTCACCCTCGCCGCTGCTTTCGCGGCGTCATTTCCTGTCGAACACCGCTGGCGGAATCGGCGGCGTGGCGCTCGCGTGGATGATGAGCCGTGACCAGGCGCGCGCGAACCCGGCGCGGGGTACCGGGCTTCCGTTCGGGACGCATCACGCCGCGCGGGCCAAACGTGTGGTCCAGATCTTCTGCTGCGGCGGTGTCAGCCATCTCGACACGTTCGACTACAAGCCCGAGCTGGAGCGGATGGATGGGAAGGCGCTGGAAGGCAAGGGCGAGAACCTCGGGTTCTTCGGGCAGCCCGGGAAGCTGATGAAGAGCGTGTACCCGTTCCGGCAGCACGGTCGGAGCGGCAGTTGGGTGAGCAGCCTGCTGCCACACATCGCCGGGTGCGCGGATGACCTCTGCTTCATCCATTCGATGTTTGCGAAGAGCAACAACCACACGCCCGCCACCTTTCATATGAACACCGGGTTCACCCTGAACGGTTTTCCGTGCATGGGTGCCTGGTTGAGCTACGGGCTCGGGACCGAGAACGAAAACCTGCCCGCCTTTGTCGTCCTGCCCGACCCTCGCGGACTGCCTGCCGGCGGTTCCATCAATTGGACCTCGGGATTCCTGCCCGCCAACCACCAGGGCGTTCCCTTCCGCACCCAGTCCCGCGAACCCATCGTCGATCTGCGCACGCCGGAGTCGATCAGTGCCGCCGCCCGCACGGCCGACATGAACCTGCTGGCGTCGATGAATCGTTCCTTCGCAGACGCGCATCCCGGTGACCAGGCGTTTGCCGCGCGACTGCGCTCCTATGAACTCGCTGCGCGCATGCAATCGAGCATCCCGGAAGCCACCGACCTTGACGGCGAATCGGAAGCCACGCGCCGGATGTACGGGATCGATGACGCCTCGAACAAGGGGTTCGCGCGGAACTGCCTCATGGCCCGCCGCCTCCTCGAACGTGGCGTGCGTTTCGTGCAGGTGATCAACGGTGGTGCCTTCGGAAGTCCCCGGATCAACTGGGACGGTCACGAGAACCTCCGCGAGAATCACGACACGCAGGCGGCAACGATGGATCGGCCGGTCGCCGCATTGATCCAGGACTTGAAGCAGCGCGGGCTTTTTGAGGACACGCTCTTCGTGTGGTCGACCGAGTTCGGCCGGAGCCCGGCCACGCAGGGGATCAATTCGCCGGGACGCGACCATCATCCCACGGCGTTCACGTGCTTCCTCGCCGGTGCCGGGGTGAAGGCCGGTTATCGCCATGGCAGCTCCGACGAGATCGGTTACTTCGTCGGACAGGACAAGGTCACCGTGCCGGACTTCCACGCGACGATCCTGCACCTGCTGGGCATCGATCACGAGAAGCTCACCTTCTATCACAACGGCGTGAACCGCCGGTTGACCGACGTCCACGGCGAGGTCATCCGGCCGATCCTCGCCTGAGGCCACGGGCGAATTTCACGGCATTGTCGGTGTCGCACGGCTGCGGGTCTTCTCGGACATCGCATCGCTCCAATGACCGAGGAAGGAAATCTTTTCCTTGGCGAAGACGGCCTCGGATTTTCCCAGCCACGGACGCAGGGCGGTGGCCATCTGGAGCGTCACCAGGATGAAGATTCCGGACCAGACGATGAAGGTGCCCGGTGCCGCCGCGCCGAGCGCGTGCAGGCATGTCCGGCCGAGTCGCAACCCGAAGCTCACCGAGATCAACCACAGCAGCCAGTGCAGGAATCCGACGAAGCCAACCGAGGACGACGATTCCGAAAACACCCAGGCCACCGGCGCGAAACTGAGCAGCAGGAGCATGGTCAGCGACAGGATCCCGCCGAGCACGATCAGCAGTTGCCGCGGTCGGAGATCCGCGCCCGCCATGACCGACAGGACGTACAGGCTGGGGGTGCAGATCAGGCCCGCGAGGAGCATTCCGCCGGCGAGCTTGAGCGGAACGATCCAGAGCATGTCGCCCCGTGCAAACGAGCCCACGACCACTCCGTAGATCAGCGCCCCCAGCAACGTCAGTCCCAGCAGTGCCGGCAATCCGACACCGGGCCCTGCGGGATCCACCAGGACCCGCGGAGCCCGCAAGAGTTGTCCGATGAGATTCCGCGGTGGGATTTCGGGGGGTGCCGTGATCGAAGGGTGTCGTGCAGCAGGACTGGGAATCGGGGGCGGTTCAGGATTCATGGGTGTGGCGGTACGTGGTTCAGCGAAAGAGCATTTCCTGGGTCGAGTGCCAGATCGTCTCGAAGAAGTTTCCCTGGAGTGGGTGTTCGCGCAGGAACTCCACGGGGAGCGCGTGTGACCCGAAGTACGGGCGCAGGATCCAGGTGATCTGGGTTCCCAGAAGGAAGTTCCCCGCCAGCCATCCGACCAGCACCCGATTGGCCACCGCTCTCGATCCGGCCAGCGTTTCCAGCAGTTGAAGCAACCGGACGGTTCCTGCGATGCCCGCGAACGCGATGACCAGAACCTGTGTCGCCTGGACGGTGTCGAAGGAACGGCCGCGCGCGGACCAGTCGGCATCGATGCCGGGCAGGTTGAAGAGTTGGAACGCCACGACGGGGGCGGCCGCACCGAGGATCACGGCACTGATGGCAAAGCTGGCGAGGACGGCCGCGAGGGATTGGCGGAAGTGGAGGTTCAATCCCAGCAGCGGCGCGAGTGCGGCGTTGAGTCCGGCGTTTCCGGCGGCGGTCAGCAGCAGGATTCCCGGGAGCTTCAGGCCGGTGAACAGCGGTTGCCATCCGCCGCGCCAGGATCCCACGGCCACGCCGTACGCGCCCGCACCGAGGAAGACCATCGCCAGCAATGCCCCCCAGAACGGCACTGCGGGGTTTAGGACCCAGGGAGCGAGCGCGTCCGAATTCCCCCGCAGCAGTGCCGGGACCAGCCGGTGATCCGGATGATTCCGGGTCGGCAGCGGTGTCGAGGCGGGAAGGGTGGGTTCCATGCTTTGCTGTACAAAGTAACCAGACAGGCGTCCGCAAGATGTGTTCAAAACGGTGTTGTGGGA
Source organism: Cyanophyceae cyanobacterium (assembly GCA_044356195.1). Lineage (GTDB taxonomy): Bacteria > Verrucomicrobiota > Verrucomicrobiia > Limisphaerales > UBA9464 > UBA6176. The sequence continues at coordinate 3,627 of JBIKWS010000195.1, read as the reverse complement.
GCTGGCTTCTGGAAACTGGGAACTCCGTGTGAAGGCCGGAGGGCTTCACCTGGCGGGGTTTATGGATTTCGCCGCGTGGGGGCACGCGGCCTGCAGGTGAGTAGCCAGGAGGCTGGGGAAAGGGTCGCCAGTTTCCAGAAGGGAAGATTCAAAGCTGAAGCGGAAACCTTCACCCTTCGCCGCGTGCACGAGGAAATGACGGACCATTACCAGACGCTGGGGTTGCATCGGCGGTGTACGGAAGCCCAGATCCGCACGGCCTACCGGATGCTGGCCAAGCAGCATCATCCGGATGTCAATGGCGGGTCGGAGGAGTCGGTGCTGCGGACCCGGATGCTGAATGCGGCTCATGAGGTGTTGAGCGATCCCGAGGCGCGTGCGGCGTACGACCGGGAGTTGGCGGCCGCGGAGCGTGCCTCGGTTCGCGTCCGGGCCGGACGGATCGAGAAGAACGTGGCGCAGGACATCACGCTGCGGTTGGAGGACTTCCTCAAGGGAACGCGCCTGGAAATCCGGGTGAACGATCCCGCGAATCCCGACGGACCGGAGACGTACACCTGCGAGGTTCCGGCGGGGACGGCGCCGGGGGCCCGGTTTCGCGTTCCGCGGGAGGGTGCGTTCCGCGGTGGACATGTCCTCGTGCGGGTGAAGGCCGGGGCCGATTTCCAATTCAAGGCGCGGGGTTCGGATTTGCGGTGCGACCTTCGGATTTCGGCGGATCGCGCGGCGAAGGGGGGATCGGAGCTGTTACGGGGGTTGGGCGGCGGATCCGTCCGGGTGGAGATTCCCAAGGGGGTGGGACGCGGGGAAATCGTGCGGGTCACCGGGGAGGGATTGCCACGGCCGCGGGGTGGTCGGGGTGACCTGTTGGTGCGGATTCAGTATCGGCCCGAGGTGACGGTGCGGCGGGCCGGGAAATGAGTGGGGAAACGCCCCCCGGATGACCAAACAAACGGCGGGCCGGAGCGCACACACGGTTTCGCGCTCGCGGCCCGCCGCCGGGTCCATCCGGATCCGGTAAGGCGGAGGCTCCGCAAGTCGACAGTCCCGGTCAACCCTGTCGGGGCGGGGGGGCATCCTCCTTTGGCGGGATCCGTGGGTTTGCTGCGAACTCCGCTTGAAGGCCGGGTGCCCTCACCCGGCGGGGCTGAGGGAGTCCGCCGCGTGGGGGCACGCGGCCTACAGCGGGAGTTGCCAGACGCCAGTTTTCTGGCAACTGGAGACTGGCAACTGGGAACTCCCGCGGGCACGCGGCCTACAGTGGGGAGTGGAGATCGTTGAGAATTGGGGAGGCGTCGGGGGCGGGGATCTGGCATGAATGGGGGCGTACGGCTTGAACTGATGAACACCTCGACTGCTGTCTTTACCGGAAGTGCGCCGGATCTGGAGTCCTGTCCGGAAGAGGACCTGCCTGAGTTTGCCTTTGCGGGGCGCTCGAACGTGGGCAAGTCGTCGCTGCTGAACCTGCTGGTGGGGAAGCGGGATCTGGCGCGTGTTTCGCCCACGCCGGGGCATACGAAGCACCTGAATTTCTTCACGATCAACAACCGCTGGCGGTTGGTGGACATGCCGGGGTACGGGTACGCCCGGGTGCAGCGGAAGGAGCGTGGGCGGTTCAGCAAGGCGGTACTGGATTACCTGAAGGAACGTTCGAACCTGCAATGCGTGTTCGTCCTTCTGGATGGTTCGCTGCCGCCGCAGGGCAACGACCTGGAGTTTCTCGATTGGTTGATCGAGAACGGCGTTCCCTTCGTGCTCGTGTTCACGAAGGCGGACAAGGTCAGCCAGACGGCGTTGCAGAAGACGATTGATGCGGTGAAGGCCCACCTGCTCCAACTGAGCGATACGCCGCCGGAGGTGATGGTTTGTTCGTCCGTCGAAGGGCAGGGGAGGAACGCCCTGCTCGCCCTGATCGACTCGGTTCTCGAACCCGAGGCCAAGCGTGTTCAGGCGCGGACGCCGATCCCCCGCGATACGCCGTGGTGAGAGTGGAGTTGCCAGACACCAGTTCCCAGTTCCCTTCCCGTGCGCAGTTAGGAAGATCCGGGTTCCTCTCCAGGCCACACAGCGGTGATTTCAACGCCAACGGCGTTGAGGCCTCCAGCCTAGGGTTGGTCCGAGGCACGAGGACAACCCTGGGAATTCCGATGGATGCGGACCCAACCGCAACGCGGTTGTGGCCAAGCCGCTCCGGGAACGCGGTGTGGCAGTGAGTGACCGAATCGAGGAGGCCACAACCGCGTTGCGGTTGGTCGCCGACGGAACCGTGACCCAGGGTAGCCTCGCAAGCTCGGCAACCCTTGGGCTTGGCGCCAGAATCCCGTTGGGATTCGTTGCATGCGCCTGATCCCGCCGTGCGGCACGGACTTTTAGGCTTCGAGAGTAACGTTTGAACCGAAGCGCCGCGTGGGGGCACGCGGCCTACAGGGGGAGTTGCCGGACAGTTCTGGAATCTGGCAACTGGCAACTGGGAACTCTCCCCCTACAACGCCTTCAGGATCCGATCCAGGTTCACGTGGCGGGCGATGAGATCCTGGATCAGCCGGATCTTCTGGGTGTCGTCCGGCCGGGTCTTGACGGTCAGGTCGTGGACGGTCGAGGCGACGGTGTAACTGTCCTCGGGCGAGAAGAGCACGGGGCAGTTGAAACGCTCGACCAGACGACGGGCGGCGGGCGTTGGGTGGATGTCGTCGGAGAGGATGATGCCTGCGAGACGGCCTTCATCGCGGATGGAGGTTTCGGCGGCGGCAGCGAGGGTATCTTCCCGGTCGGCAGGACAGATGAGGAGCGTGTCGGGTTGGAGGAGCTTGCCGACATTCGCCGGCGACATGGCCCCGATCACCACGCGTTGGACGATGTTGTGGATGCGGCCGGCCCCGGCGAGGACCTCGGCCTTCAGTTCCTCGCGGATCAGGTCGAGGGTGGGTTTGGAGAGGATGGGTTGGTGCGGGATCACCCCGAGCAGTTCGAGGCCCTTGCGCTTGAGACCGCGTCGGGCGAAGTCGGTGATGTACTCGAGCTTCTCCGGCAGCACCTTGTTCAGGATGACGCCAATGACCTCCACGCCCTCGGCCTCGAAGAGGGCGCGGTTCATGGCGACTTCGTCGATGGGGAGTCCGATGCCACCGCGGGAAACGATCACCACCTTCGAGCCGAGCAGCTTGGCCACGGCCGCGTTGGAAAGGTCGAAGACCGAACCCACGCCAGCGTGGCCGGTGCCTTCGATGAGCACGAACTGCTTCTCCCACGCGACGCGATCAAAGGCCTTGTGGATGCGCTTGATCAGCGAATCGAGGTTGGCGTTCTGCAGGTAGCGGCGGGTGAAATCCGGCTCAACGGCGATCGGCGACATGTCGACGAGCGGACAGTTCAGGCGGAAGACGTGGTTCATGAGGACCGAGTCCTCGTCGATCTTCTGCTCATCGATCTCCACGAACCGTTGGCCGACGGGCTTGATGTACCCGACGCGGCCATAACGGCGTTCGAGCGCGGCGAGGAGCCCGAGGGAGGTGGTGGTCTTGCCGTCGTTCTGCCGGGTGGCAGCGACAAAAACCCGGGGGGTGACTTCGTTGAGGAGCATGTCGGGGTTCGCGCTCAAGGTGGGCAGCGGATCAGAGTTCGCGGGGC
>JBIKWS010000194.1:0-6845 GCA_044356195.1 Cyanophyceae cyanobacterium | reverse complement strand
GTTTACGATCCGGACGGACGGTCACTGGACACCGGTGGAAATCGCCTTCAACGAAATGGCGACCGGGGGCCAGCAGTGGGTGGTGGCGTTTGCGCGGGATATTTCGGTGCGGTTGGCGCAGCAGGCGGAGTTGGCCAGGAATCGCGAGCAGTTTGCGGTCGCCCGGGAGATTCAGCAGCGGCTGTTTCCCCAGCGGTCGCCCTTGATTCCCGGGATGGAGATCGCGGGTGCATCCCAACCGGCCGAGTCCGCGGGGGGAGATTATTTCGACTACCTGACATTGCCTGGTGGGGCAATCGGGTTGGTGGTTGCCGATGTTTCCGGCCACGGCGTGGGATCGGCCCTGCTGATGGCGGAAGCCCGCGCCTACCTCCGATTGCTCTCCAAGGATGTGGGCGATCCCGGGCTGTTGCTGACGGCGGCCAACCGGGCGTTGGCGGATGATCTGGGCGGGGATCGATACATCACGATGGTGCTGGTCCGTATCGATCCGGTGTCGTTGCGATTGAGTTATGCCTCGGCGGGACACCCGGAGGGACTCGTATTCCGGACCGAAGGAGGCGTGAAGGCTTCGCTTCGGCGTACGGGACCGCCTCTGGGGCGCCGGGCAGAGGTTCTTTATGCCAATGGACCGGATGTGACGCTGGAAGCCGGCGACACCCTGCTGCTGGTGACGGATGGGATCGACGAGGCGCTGGACGCCGCCCAGACGGACTGTTTTGGGCTCGAACGGGCGCGTGAGGAGATCCAGAGGCGGTCCGCGTTGCCGGCTGCGGAAGCGGTGGAGCGGCTTTGTGGTGCGGTGCGGCGTTACACGGAACCCCACGCGCCAGCGGATGACCTGACGGTCCTGATGGCTCGGATCCTACCGAAGACGACGGCTTGATCGGGAGATTTTGGAGCGATAACTGGACGTCGACTTCCTGTCCGTGAGCGGTTTGCTGATCACTCCATGGCGAACGAGCCGGTGGTTGCGACCGTGACTGGAGGGCACCGACCGGCGGATAAATCAACTTTGGTGAAGAAAACCATTGATGGTTCGCCGTATGTCCGTATTTTCCGCGTCGCCTTCACGGCAGACCGGTCGGGACGTAGCGTAGCTTGGTAGCGCGTCTGAATGGGGTTCAGAAGGTCGTGAGTTCAAATCTCACCGTCCCGACCATCTTCTCTTCTTCCTCCCTCGAATTCAGTTCGAAGGTCTCGCTTCAAGAAGCTCCCGCACTGGCCACCTTGCTTGCTGCCGCCAACAAGGCGCTGAAGCGTCCAGAGCTCTTCTCCAGGCTGTCCCAGGTCCCCTGTTCGACGATCTTGCCATGTTCGAGAACGACGATGATGTCGGCGTTCCGGATGGTGCTGAGTCGGTGCGCGATGACCACGGATGTGCGGCCGGAGCGTGCTTCGTCGAGGGCGGCCTGAACTTCGCGTTCGCTGACGTTGTCGAGGGCCGAGGTGGCTTCGTCGAGGATCAGGAGTTGCGGATCGCGGACCATGGCGCGGGCGATGGCGAGCCGTTGCTTCTGGCCGCCGGAGAGCATGGTTCCGCGCTCGCCGACGACGGAATCAAGGCCAGCGGGCAACTGCGCGATGACATCGCCGAGATGGGCGACCCGGATCGCGTGCTCGACCTCGGCGGGGGTGCATTGGGGGCATCCGACGGTGATGTTGTTCCGGATGCTCTCGTTGAAGAGGAAAGCTTCCTGTTCGACCATGCCGAGCCGGCGGTGCCAGGAGTCGGCGGTGAAATCCCAATAGTCCGCCCCGTCGATCAGGATGCGGCCGGTGGAGGGTTCGCGGAGGCGGAGCAGCAGGCTGGCGAGGGTCGTCTTCCCGGATCCGGAGCTGCCGACGAGGGCGACGGTCTTTCCGGCGGGGATGGTCAGGTTGATGTTGGAGAGGGCGACCTTGCCATTGGGGAAGGTGAAGCCGAGGCCCTCGATGCGGACTTCCTTCTGGACCCGTTCGAAAGCGGTACTTCCGAAGGGGCGGGTCGGGAACATGGGAACGCCCAGCCAACGGAGCAGTTCACGGACCCCGGCTCCGTAGTAAACGAGCTGGCCGGTGATTCCATAGAGTTGGTTCAGCAGGGGCAGGAGTCGGATGAGGACGACCCCGATGCCCATCAGATTGCTGGGATGGAGCCGGCCGGGCTGGATCAGCCACATGTTGGTGAGGGCGAGGAGCAGGACCGCGCCGCTGACGGCGAGGAGTTCGGTCGCCGGGCTCATGAGGCTGCTGTAGAACGTGCCCTTGATTTCCGCTTCGCCGAGGTCGCGATTCAGTTTGGAAAACCGCTGGTAGGACTGGGCCTCTGCGCGGGTGGCCCGGATGACGCGCATTCCCGAGAGGACCCCGCCGATGAATCCAAACAGCTCTCGTTGGAGATCCGAGCGTTGGTCGCCGTGATGTTTGAGCTTCCGGAAGAAGAGGAGGCTGACGCCAGCGACGATCAGCATCAGGCAGAGGATTCCGAGCGAGAACTCCCACGACACGTAGACAAGGCCGCACAGGTAAAAGAGGGCGAGCAGTGCCCTTTGGATGAAGAGGAGCAGGAAGTCGACCGCTCCCTGGGTCCGGATGGTTTCGGTTGTGTAGGCGCTGAGCATCTCGCCCGCGGGCCGCTGCTCGAAGACATGGAGGCTGGCGGACTGCAAACGCTTGTAGAGTGCGTCCCGGAGGTTGGTGGAGACGTCCCGGCCGAACCGGGCCTGCAGCCGCTGGTAGAGGATGAAAAGGGTGTTCTTCCCTGCGATGGCACCGATGACGAGCGTGGCAAACAACCAGACAAAGAAACTGCTGCCCCGCCCAGGGAACATCTTGGGAATCTGTCCCAGATACTGGCCGGTCAGGTAATCCTCAGGCTTGTTCTGGAACAGGGCGATCAGGGGAACCAGCAACCCGATTCCAACCATTTCGAAAATGGCGGAGAGCGTGGCGCAGAGGATGACCGCGACCACAAGCCACGGCTTCGCTCCAATGTATGGCCGCAATCTGAAAAGATTGGCCACGATCTCGGACATCTGCCTGTACCAGTTTGACATCGATGAAGAGGGGTGCCGAAGAACAGCCGGCGGCCGCGATAGTGGAAGGAGAGCGAGCCAAGGGGCAAGGTTGCATGCCCGGTATCAACGTTTCCAACGGCTCCATTCGAGTCCCGGTCGATCGACCCGAAACTGGACGACGCGCATCGATTTTGCCTCGGTGACGTAGGCGGTGCAGCCATCGGGTCCACCAAAGCAGATGTTGGAGGGATTGGGGCCGAGGACGTCGATCTCACGGAGGACTTCGCCCTTGGGCGACAGCTTCACGACGGTACCCTTCCCATGGCGGGTGACGTAGAGATTGCCATCGATGTCGGACCTCATCCCATCGAAGCCGAAGTCATCGAATTTCCGAAGCAGCCGTTTGTTGGACAGGGAACCGTCGCTCGCCCGATCGAAGACCCAGATGTTCCGCTGGACGCTTTCGTTGACGTAGACGTGGCGGCCATCGGGGCTGACCTCGATGCCGTTGGTGGTGCCCATGTCCTTGGCTTCGAGGTGGGATTTCCCATCCGGGGTGATGCGCCAGACCTGGCCGGTGCCGTTCCCCCAGTTGGGGTCGCTGGCGTACAGCGTCCCGTCCTTGGCGATGGCGAGATCGTTGGGCTGGTTCATGGCCGGGTTGTGGACCAGGACCGAGACCGCGCGGGTGTCCGGGTCTACCCGGAGCACATTGTGGCCGGTGTAGTCGGCGACGAACATGATACCCTGAGCATTGAACCGGATGCCGTTGCCAGCGCTCTTCTCGGGGAGTGCGACGAAGAGCTCGGAGCGTCCGTCGGGGGTTACGCGGCCGATGTTCCGGGCCTCGCGGAAGCTGACGCAATAAAGGTTGCCGGCGCGATCGCAGGCGGGGCCTTCGATGCCTCCGGTGAATTCACCGGTGGTGAGGAACGAGGCCTTGAAGAGCGGGGAATCGGCGGCGGAGAGAGTCGTTACCGCAAGGGTGGCGAGGATTGCAGCCAGCCGGGATCGGAAAGGGGCGCGACGCATGGGGGGTGACTATCGGAAACCGCAGCCCCGCCAAGCCTAAACGTAGGGATGTTGAGTGGAAGGCCGGGTGCCTTCACACGGCGTGACGTTCCAGGGTTCCAGATCGCTGCGCCGCGTGAGGGCACGCGGCCTTCACTGGGAGTTTCCAGATGCCAGATCCCAGTGGGCAGAATTCCGTGGCCCTCGCCCCTGGTGGGCGAGGGCGCTAGGAATACGGTTTACTCGTAGATGTTCCCGGCAGGGCGGGCCATACGGCCCCACTTTTCCCAGCCCGGGATGGGATTCTCCTTCATGAGTTCCTCGACCATGTAGAAGTCGGCGCGGCCCTTGGTCTTCTCGCGGATCTTGGCGACCTGGGCCGGTGTGATGAGCGGGAGGTTGTTCCCGAACGACTGCCGGACGTAGCTGAGGACGGCGGCGACTTCCTCGTCGTTGAGGAGGCCGGCGAAGCCGAGCATCGGAGGTACGCCGTTGTTGGGGTTGAGACGTTGTCCGTTGATTTCGAGCGGCCCCCACAGGCCCTTGAGGACGACCTTGATGAGGCGGTCGTCGTCGGCGAGCCATGGATTGCCGGGGACGTTGAACGGCGGGTAGATGCCCGGGGTGCCGGTGCCGGAGGATTGGTGGCACGTGGCGCAATGGGCGTCGCGGTGGAAGACCTCCTTGCCGAGCGCATACACCTTTTGTTCGGCGGCGGACAGTTGGCGTGTGGGGCCATACGCGCGCTGGTCGTCGGCCGGCGGGGCTTCGCCGAGTTTCAACTTGCCGGCGAGGTAATCGGCAGCACGCGGGTTGGAGCCAAGGATCTGGGGATCCGAAGCCGTCAGGGCCTCGACGTCATCCTTCAGCGTGGTGGCGAGGATCTGGCCCGTGACCGGGCTCATCCATTTGTCGAAGGGATGACGGAGGGCATCGAGGACGATCCGGGCACCGTCGGCGTTGTCGAGCCACGAGGCGGCGACAATGGCTTCGAGGCGGACGCGTCCGTTGGGGTCGTTGGCCGCCTGACGGAGCATTGCGACCGCGCTGGGGATCTGGTGGGTGGTATAGCGGAGGACGTGGGCGGCCGCGGCGCGGGCCTTGTGGGATTTGGCGTTCAGTGCGGCCACGATCAGGCCGGTGTCCGGCTTGTTCTGGGCCCAGGTGGCCCACATGGCTTCGCACAGGTGGTGTTCGTAGGCGGGATCGGACTTGTCCAGTTTCGCGACCCACGCGCGCACGGCGGGAAGGACTTTCGAAGCCGGTTGCCCGCGCAGTTCGCGTCGGGTGCGGTACCGTGTGCGGTACTCGGGGGACTTCAGGTTCTCCAGGAGCTCGGAAATGCTGGCCCCGGCGATCTTCGCGGGCTTCACGAGCGCACGGCCCGGGTAGGTCACGCGGTAGATGCGTCCGCGCTCGTGGTCCCGGTTCGGGTCGCGGGCGTTGTGCTGCATGTGCCCGATGAGGGCGTTGTGCCAGTCGATGAAGTAGAGCGATCCATCCGGGGCGAACTCGAGGTCAACCGGGCGGAAGTTGGGATCGGCGGAGCTGATCAGGTCGCCGGCGAGACTGCCGGTGAACCCGGAGCCGTCCTCGCGCACGGAGCTGAAGTTGATGCCGAGGAACCCGATGGAATTGCAGGTCATGAAGTGGCCCTGGACTTCGTCGGGGAAATGGCGGGACGACACGAACTCGGATCCGGAGGTGGGGCGGGAGCGCTTGGGAACGTAATCGCCGGCACGGCGGATTTCGACGCCGTAGGGCATCTTGGCCGAGATGGGCAAGGCCCAGTAATTCTCGCCGCTGGAGGCGTCGGAGATGACGCCCTGTTCCCAGTCGTCGAAGGCCATGCCCCAGGGATTGTTGATATCGGTCTGGATGTGCCGTTCGAGGCGGAAGTTCTTGGGATCGAAGCGCCATGCGCCGCCGTCGTTGCAGCGCTGGGGACCGTACGGGGTTTCCACCTGGCTGTGGAGGAACCGGCCTTCGAGGAGGTAGAACGCACCCGAGGCGTCGGCGCTGTACGCGGAGATGGCGTGGTGGGTGTCGTGGGTGTCGAACCCGTGCATCAGGATCTCCATGCGGTCGGCCTTGTCGTCCTTGTTGTCGTCGACGAGCAGGCAGAGATTGGGTTCCTGGGAGAGGTAGACGCCCTCGGGCGCGAGTTCGAATCCGATGGGGAGATGGAGTCCGTCGGCGAAGACGGTCTGCTTATCGGCTTTCCCGTCACCATTGGTGTCCTCGAAAATCAGGATCTTGTCGTTGGGACGGGATTCACCGGGCTTGTAATGCGGGTAGGTGGGGGTGATGGCGACCCAGAGGCGGCCGCGGGCGTCGAACGACATCTGGACCGGCTTGCGGAGTTCCGGGAATTCCTTCTCGGAGGCGAAGAGCTCGACCTTGTAGCCGGGCATCACGGTCATCTTTCCGATGGCCTGGACGCCGTCGAGGTACTCGGTGGGGCGCTTGAAGTTGGTGGGGACGGGCGACAGCGGCTGGGTCTTGGAATCGTCGACGGCCAGTTGCTTGGTGCGGCCGGCGGCGGTGTCGTGGATGAGGGTGTCACGGAGCGCCATCATCTGGCGGGTCTTCTGGACTTCCTCCGGATAATTCTGCGGACCGAACGGGTTGTAGCGCTGGCCGTGGGTGTGGACGCCGTTGACCAGGTTGTAGTCGTTGTTCCAGAAGTAATCCCGCTCCTTGACGGCAGCGTTGACGAGTTCCGCACTGGTCTTGGACTGGCGCTTCTGCTTTCCGAAGGCTCCATCGGCGAGGAGGACGCCGAGTTCGGCGTAGCCGGCTTCGGTGGGAGCGAATCCGTTGATCGTCAGCGGC
>JBIKWS010000192.1:0-6932 GCA_044356195.1 Cyanophyceae cyanobacterium | reverse complement strand
TGGAAGGTCCAGTTCCTGCAAATGCTCCACTTCTCGGGCGGTTCGACCCTCGATGGCGACATCAAGAAACGGCAGACGCTCTTCCCGTTCTATTTCCGGCAGGAATCCCCCGGCGGCACCAACGACTACCTCGCCATTGCCCCGTTCTACGGCCACATCCGCAACCGACTTTTCCGCGATGAAGTCCGCTTCGCCCTCTTCCCGCTGTGGCTGGAGACGCGCAAGCGCGAGGTGGTCACCCAGAATTACCTCGCCCCGTTCTTCCACGTGCGGCGGGGCGGCGGGGTCGAAGGGTGGCAGCTCTGGCCGGTGGCTGGCTCGGAGTCCAAGCCCCCGACCTTCCGGACCAATGTCATCGAGGAACTCGAAATGGTCCCCGGACACGAGCGCCAGTTCTTCGCCTGGCCGCTCTACTTCAGCGAACGCAACGGCCTGGGCGGCCCCAATCCAACCACCAACCTCTTCCTCTTTCCCACCCACCTCCGCACGCGCTCGCCCGAGATGGACCACACCTGGTGGCTCTTCTTCAGCCATCGCACCAACCGGGTAAAGCAGTTCGAGGAATGGGCGTACCCCTGGCCGTTCCTCGGGCGTTCGCGCGGCCCCGGCAAACACTCCGATCGGATCTTTCCGCTGTGGGGCAAGGCCACGAACGCGACGCAGCAAAGCGACTTCCTTGCGTGGCCATTCTACATCCACAAACGCTCCACCACCCCGACCTTCGAACGGGAGCGCTACCGTTTCCTCTACTTCGGGTACAGCGACCTGCGCGAAGAGGATCGCACCACGGGACGCGCCCTGCGTCGTCGGGATCTGTGGCCGCTGTTCACGTGGCGAAAGGACCGTGAAGGACGCGAACGCCTGCAGGTGCTGGCCCCCGTCGAAGCCGTGTTCCCCTCGAACAAGACCATCGACCGGCTCTACAGCCCTGTCTGGGCCGTGTGGCGGTCGGAGTCCAACGAAGGGACGCACGCCCGGTCCCAATCCCTGTTGTGGAACCTCTGGAGGCGCGACCAGGACCGCGACTACTCGCGCACCGGAGCCCTGTTCGGTCTCGTGCAGACGGAGCACACGCCCGGCCGACGCACCTGGCGCATCCTCGGCTTGGGACCGCGGCAACAACGCCCGGCACGGGCTTCCACCGCGTCGACACCCCTGGCTCCACCCCGGGCCTTCCTGACCCTGGCGTCGAAGGACGGCCCTCATTGATCAACCTCGCGAACCACGGCCGACCATAAAAATCGTCCGTCGACATTCCCGTCGCTGAACCCATTCTTCCCGCGTCACTGACATGTTTCGAGATCTCGGCCAGATGCTTCTGTTGCTCGGCAACACCCTGCGGGGAATCCCGCAGGCGTTCCGACGTCGGCGTGCGGTGGGGGAGCAACTCTACGAGATCGGCAATGCCAGCCTGTTCATGGCCTGCATGCTTTCGTTCTTCATCGGAGGCGTGCTCGCGCTCCAGGGGGGCGCGGTCCTGGTGCATCGTGGTCTCGGCTCACAGGTCGGCGGACTGGTCGGCCTCTCCATGTGCAAAGAACTCGCGCCGGTCATGATGGCCATCCTCATCGCCGGACGCATCGGCTCGGCCATGGCCGCCGAACTCGGGTCCATGCAAGCCTACCAGGAGGTCGACGCCCTCCGGACGATGAACATCCATCCGATCCGGTACCTCGTCCTTCCCCGGCTCATCGCCATCGCCATCGCCCTGCCCGCCCTCGTCATCTTCTCCAACATCGTGGGATGGCTCGGCGGCGCGTTCATCGCCTCCTTCAACCCCGAAATCGCCGTTCCCTACGCCACCTTCATGGCGAGCCTGAAGGACATGGTCCGGATGCGCGACATCCTCCATGGCCTGCTGAAATCCTTCGTCTTCGCCATCGCCATCGGGACCATCTCCTGCCACCACGGCCTGCAGACCCGCGGCGGCCCCCGCGGTGTCGGACGCTCGGTCACCAAGGCCGTCACGAACTCCATCGTGCTGGTGCTTCTCCTCGACTACATCCTCACCCGGATCCTCCTGCCCTTCGACGCATGAACGATCCCGAGCCCATCCAATCCCAGGCCACCGGCGGCCTCCCCATTTCCGTCCGCGGCCTCCACATGAGCTTCGGCGCGCAGGAAGTCCTCCGCGGCATCGACCTTGAAATCCAGGCCGGCGAACTGTTCGTCCTGATGGGACCGTCCGGTTCCGGCAAGTCGGTCTTCCTCCGCCAATTGATCGGGCTCGAACAGCCGACCACCGGCGAGGTCCTCGTCGATGGCCAGTCGGTCACCGACGAAACCCGCCACCGCGCGCGCATGGCCATGGTCTTCCAGAGCGGCGGCCTGTTGAACTCGCTGACGGTCGCGGAGAACGTTGGACTTTACCTTCGCGAACACCGTCTGCGTCCACCGGCAGAAATTGCCCGGATCGTTTTGGAGAAACTCCGGCTGGTGCAATTGCCCGACGACACCAGCGAGAAGTATCCGCCGGAACTCTCCGGTGGCATGCGCAAACGCGTGGCCATCGCCCGCGCCCTGACCATGGACCCGCAACTGGTGCTGTTCGACGAACCGACTTCGGAGCTCGATCCGCTCGTCGCGCTCACCGTCGGCCGCGAGATCCTCCGCCTCAATCGCCAGACCCAGGCGACCACCGTGGTCGTCACCCACGATCGGGACCTTGCGTTCGGCATCGCCCACCGCGTCGCGTTCCTGGCGGAAGGCCGCATCCAGGCCCTGGGAACCCCGACGGAGATGCGCGCCAATCCCCTCCCCCTGCTCCAGCAATTCCTTGCTGCTGATTTCACCCCGCAATGATTTCCACCCATGAAGAACTCCCTTGAAACCCGCCTCGGCATGTTCGGAGCCCTCGTCGCCGTGGGAGCCGTCTGCCTGCTCGAACTCGGTGGCGGCCTGAGCTGGTTCAAATCCGGCCGTACCGTCCGCGCCCGCTTCAACAGCATCCAGGACCTCAAGGTCGGCGACCCCGTGAAACTCGCCGGCGTCCCCGTCGGCCGCGTCTCGCGCATCGAACTCGTCGCCGACAAGGTCGAGGTAACGCTCAATCTGGAATCGCAGGCCCAGATCCACACGGACTCGACCGCCATCATCAAGTTCGCGGGAATGATGGGGCAGAATTTCGTCTCCCTCGACTTCGGCACGGCCGCGGCTCCCCTTGTCACCACGGATGCCCTGCTCCAGACCCGCGAGCAACCGGACCTGGCCACGCTGATGGAAAAGCTCCAGGGCGTCGCCGACGGCGTCCAGACGATGACCAAATCCTTCAGCGGGGAGGAATTCTCCAAGCTGCTCGGGCCGCTCACCGACCTCGTGAAGGACAACAACCCGCGCATTACCTCCATCCTCACGAACGCGCAGGCCATCACCGCCCAGGTCGCCTCCGGCCAAGGCACCCTCGGTCGCCTCCTCTTCGAGGATTCCCTCCATCGCACCGCCATGTCGATGGGCACGAACCTCAACGACCTCGCGGGCGACGCCAAACTCCTCCTCGCCGACACCCGAGGCCTCGTCGGTGACACCCGCAAGGTGGTCGCCGGGATCGATCGCGGCGAAGGCTCCGTCGGGAAGCTCCTCAAGGACGACACCATGGCCAAGGATCTCACTGCGGCCACGACCTCACTGAAGGAGATCCTCCAGAAGATCAACTCGGGCCAGGGCAGCGTCGGCAAGCTCGTCAACGACGAGGCCTTCCTGCGCAATATCAAGATGACCCTCCAGAAGGTCGACAAGGCCACCGAAGGCCTGGAGGACACCGGCCCCCTGCAGGTGCTGGGCACGGCGGTCCAGAGCCTGTTCTGAGTTGGGGCATTGGCCCCGCCCATGCCTCCTGTGGGTGTGGGATCGGGGCGGCGATGTCCTCATCGCCCCGGAATAACTTCGAACCGGCGCCGAAGACGTCGCCACCCCGTTTCGTGCGGGAGGCTGTGTTCAAATGCGCCCGAATCCTCAAATTCAGGCGCCCCGCTCCGAAGAAACAAGAAACGCCGCCCATCCTTGCGGACAGGCGGCGTTTCGACCCAAACGACCCTAACCTATGTCAGGCCACTCAGCCCGACGGGTCCTTTACAAAGCCAGTTCAATGCCAACGACTGAACACGAGATTAAATCGCAGGAATATTTTGCGACCTACGGATTCTTCCAATCCCACCGCAAAAAAGGCTCAGCCAAAAGGGTCCTGGCACAGGCCTAACCCAACGCCGCCAGCGCCACCCGCAACTCGTCGTCGGTATTGTAGAAGTGCGGCGAGAACCGCACCACCGCCTGCCCATCAGGCAGCTTGCGTACCGAGGCGGTCACCCCGGCTGCCTTCAATCGCCGCAGCAGCTCCAACGATTCCACCTCGGGCCTGAAGAACGACAGCACCCCGCCCACATTCTCGATGGGCGGTTCCGGCTGGAGCACCGTGAATCCGCGCCCCACCAGTTCCGCAGACACCCACGATCGCTTGCGCATGAGCTCCGCGCCGATCTTCGCCACGCCTACTTCCTCGAGCAGTTCCATCGCAGCCTTGAACCCGGCAAGACCCACCAGATTGTGCGAGCCCGCCTCGTAGCGCCGTGCGTCCGGCTTGAACTTCAGTTCCTCCTGCGTGAGGAAGTCCGGGCAATCCAGGTTGTGCCACCCGTGCACGATCGGTTGCAGGCGCGCCTGCACATCACGCCGCACATACATCAACCCGGCCGCACACGGCCCCATCATCCATTTGTGGGAATCTGCCGCCAACAGGTCGACGTGTTCCACGGAGAGCGGAAACGCACCCAGCGTCTGGATGGCGTCCACGCAGAACAGGATGCGGCGTGAGCGCAGGTATTTTCCGATGGCATCCACGTTGATGCGCCAGCCAGCGAGGTAATGGGCACTGGCGAGGCTCACCAATTTGGTCTGCTCATCCACCTGCCCCTGCACGTCGATCGCCCGGACCTTGCCCAACTCCCGAACGTTGATGAAGCGCACCTCCACGCCCCGCTCGGCCAACGCCATCCACGGGTACACGTTTGAGGGATAGCAGTCGTAATAGATCAGGATGTTGTCCCCCTTCCGCCACGGCAACCCCGCCGCCAGATAGGACAACGCCAGCGAGGTCGGGCCCACCAGCGCGATTTCCTCGGGCTGCGCCCCGATCAGGCGCGCGGCACACGCCCGCGTGCCCGCGATCAGTTCACCGCAGGTTTCCACCTCCTGCTCGCTCGTCTGACACGCCAGCGCATACTGCGACATCGCCTCGGCCACGCGGCGCGGGAGCGGGGCCACCCCGGCATGTGCCAGGAAGGGGCCCTTCGTTACCACCGGGAACTCGTGCCGGCGCAGGGACTCGTCCCCGTGGATCTGTGCAATCGTCATTTCGGATCAGCGATAGGGTTGGTGGAGCTTCACGGAGTCCACCTTGCGGACCCGCAGGTTGAGCATCTCGACTCCGACGGCGAAGGCCATCGCGAAGTAGACGTATCCCTTGCTGATGTGCTGATGGAAGCCCTCCGCCAGCAACAGCGTCCCGATCAGGATCAGGAACGAAAGCGCCAGCATCTTGACCGTCGGATGCCGTTCCACGAACCCGCCGATCTGGTTCACGAAGATCAACATCACGATCATCGCCAGCACCACGGCAGTCACCATCACCGGCACGTCCTTGGCCATTCCAACGGCTGTGATCACCGAATCCAGCGAGAAAATAATGTCGAGCAACAGGATCTGGACAACCGTCGCCAACAGCGTCGGGGCCATCCCCGGAGACTTGCCGCCATCCGCCCCTTCCAGCTTCTCGTGGATCTCCTTCACCGATTTCCAGACCAGGAAGAGTCCCCCGATGGCCAGCACCAGGTCCTTGCCGGTATTCGGCAGTTCCAATCCTGCGATGGAAAACTCCCACAGCTTGTTCTTCAGGCTCATCACCCAACTGATCGAGAGCAGCAGCAGGATCCGCGTGATCAGGGCCAGTCCCAGCCCGATCTGCCGGGCCTTCGCCTGTTGGTGCGGCGGCAGCTTGCCCGACAAGATCGAGATGAAGATCAGGTTGTCGATCCCAAGCACGATTTCCAAAATCGTCAGCGTCAGCAGGCTCATCCAGGCCTCTGGCCGCGCCGTCCATTCAAACCAATGCGTCATTGCCTGCGAGACTAGCCATCGTCCGGCAGACGACCAGAGAAAGGATGTCCCCGGGTTTCCACGCTTCCATCCTGCCCCCCGGCGGTTGTTGACTGGACTTCATGCGGCTCACGCACGGCATTCATCTCGCTTACTGCACCAACATCCACCGCGGCGAATCCTGGCCCGAGACCTTCGCCGCCCTCGAAAAGCACACCCTCGCCGTCCGCAAGCGCGTCTGCCCCGACAAACCCTACGCCATCGGGCTCCGACTTTCCGACGCCGCCTCCCGCGAACTCGCCCATCCGCAGACCCTCGCCACCTTCAAACGCTGGCTAAAGGCCCACGACAGCTACGTCTTCACGATCAATGGCTTTCCCTTCGGCCGGTTCCACGGCACCCGCGTCAAGGAACAGGTCTACGCCCCCGACTGGACCCAACCCGAACGCCTCGCGTACACCCGCCGCCTCTTCGAGATCCTCACCGAACTGCTCCCGGAAGACCGGGATGTCGACGGCTCGGTCAGCACCGTTCCCGTTTCCTTCAAGGGTTTCCGACTCGACGAACGAGCCGAACGGACGGCCCGCGAGAACCTGTGGTCCTGCGTGGATTTCCTCGAACAACTCTCCCGCAAGTCGGGCCACCGGCTCCACCTCGGCCTCGAACCCGAGCCCTGTTGCCACCTCGAAACCACCTACGAAACCGTCCGCTTCTTCGAACGTCTGCGGGCGGACCGCCCCGGTGATCTCCGTCTCGAAGATCACCTCGGCGTGAACTACGACTGCTGCCACCTCGCCATCGAATTCGAGGCACCTTCCGAAGCGCTCGCCCGACTCCACCGCGCG
>JBIKWS010000191.1:0-6954 GCA_044356195.1 Cyanophyceae cyanobacterium | reverse complement strand
CCTTATCTGGTCATGTTGGCCAGTCACATCATCCTCGCGATCTCTGTTGTTCCCTTGGCCTTGATAAGCATCCACCGAGGGCTTCGAGAGCGATTTGACGAGCATCGGCGGATTGCGCGGTGGACCTGGCCCATCTGGATGTATGTCAGCGTTACCGGCGTCCTGGTTTATCTGGTCCTGTACGTCTTCTGGCCCGCTGCTTGATCAGGTAAGTCCGGGTTAGACAGTTGTTGAGCCCACGCGTAGAGCCGACCCTCCATGGAAAGGGTGTTATGCAGCAATGAACTGGCGGTCGTCAGTCTTCAATGAATGCGCGGGGTGAGTTCACCGGGCCTATGGTCCGTGGTTCATCATCAACGAACGCATCCTTAGTTCATTGATAGCGAAGAAGGGTCCCAAAACCCGGTCGACCCGTAGAGTAAACGGGTGAGTTAGTCAGGGGCCTGCTGTAATGCCGCGGTTTCGGTGACTGGTTGCAAAACGAAAACGGGGCGCCGTAAGGCGCCCCGTTGAAGACGATCGAGAGCGGGTAGAGCAGTGTTACTTACGGCGGAGGGCGACGAGCACCATGCCGGCACCAGCAACCATCATGGCGACTGTTCCAGGCTCAGGAACAGCGGTGATGGTGGCAACAAAGTTTGCCGAGGGAGAACCGGGGTTGAAGGCCTTCAAAGCCCAGTCATTGGAACCGGATCCCGTCTTTTCCCAGAAGTCATTGGAGCTGGCACCGACCGTCGGGGATCCTCCGGGGATGATCAATCCGGCAGTATTGCCAGGAAGGAGACCAGAGAACTGAACGGTATAGGTAAGCCGACTCGGAAGAACGTTTGAAGCGTCGTAAGCGAAGTCGATGTTGACCAGGCCGCCACCGCTGTTGATGTCGACGGTGGTCTCATAGATCTCAGTTCCGGGAGAAGCGAAGCCGCTGATCGGAAGTCCGTTCTGCTCGTAAATCCGGAACGTCAACCCGCCCGCCAGGGCGTAGTTGGCCGCATACTCAAAGCTGAAGCCAGTGATCACCCATTGGACTCCAGACATGCTGTGGGCTGGGATGACCACTTCGTCACCATACTCAGCCCCGGTGGTGTAGCTGAAGTTGCCACTCCCCGAGTGCTGGTAGACGACCTGACTCAAACCCTGTGCCATGACGGACGATGCCGCCCAGCACAGGCCCAAAAAACCGGCGATTTTCAATGCTCCAGAGGCCATAAACTCGTCTTCAAAAAAGGGTTAGCGCTATTCCAACAATCCCGCTCTACGAGACTGCCGTTACTCAACTCTTTTGGACCCATCCGCGTCAAGGTGATTTTCCTGACGCAGGGGTCGGGTTTTTGCCCCAAGTCCGGATTGCTGCGTGGTCTGCCAGAGGATCCAGGAATCCTGAAATGATTCGGCTCTCCTTTCGCATGTTGGATTGTTGGTGCCGGCATCCCACCAAACCTCGCAAAGCCCATGGGAGAAACGGGTTTCCCATGGAAGATGATAGGCCCCGGCGTCGAGCCAAAGAAGGACGTCGCCGATGTTGACGTCCGAAGGGAGCAGGCGTCGGCCAAGTTGGTCGAACGCCATACACGTGGGGCCGTGGACTGCGGCCGGGGTCGTTGGGGAGGTGGATGCCTTGAGTGGGATGAGTTGATGGTCTTCCCAGATGGATACCAAGGCGTGAAGGGTTCGTCCTCCGTCGCAGATCAGGAGGCGGTGTGGTCCCTTCTGTTTGATGTCGAGGATCCGTATGGCCAGCAGGCCGGACTCGGCACACGTATGGCGTCCATGCTCAAGCCACAGCGTTTTCGCCCAAGTGAATGGGCGCAGGGCGTTGCGGACGTGCTCCGCATACGACTTCAGCGCTGGGTCAAACGAGGCTGTGTACGGTTTTCCAGCACGGGTTCTTGCTGTGAAAGCGGGAAGTCCGCCACCGAGATCGATGTTCGCTGGGTGCCACTGGTTTGCCTCGCAGCAATGTCGAAGGACATCCAACGCGCGTGTCCAACAGGTGGGGTCAGAAACGTTTGTGCGAAGGTGGGTATGGATTGTTTCCGGTTCGAGCCCAGCGTTCCGGAACTGGGGCAACGCTTTGGGCAGTTCCCCGGGTTCCATTCCAAACTGGGTCGGGAACGAGGGGTTCTCGGGATCAAACTCCTCGGAAGTCCGGACACGGATTCCGGTTCGCCAGCCGAGCTGGCTTGCCATTGGGAGCAGTGGGTGGAGTTCGGTCAGGGAATCAAAGTTCACCTTGAGACCAGGAATCGGGAAGCGGGGGAGCCAACGATGCTTCGCTGGACCATTGATCAGCAGTCGTTCGGGTGGGCAGTTCGACGCGAGGGCTGCCCGGAGTTCGAACTCACTGACAACCTCAATGGGACGTTCCAATCCCACCCAATGTCGGATGAGTGGTGGGAGTGGCTGGGTCTTGAACGAATACCAGCAGGTGGTCGGGAGGCCGAAGTCGAGTTTCTCGATGGCGTGGGTCCGTTCGATGACTGAATCCGGACTGAAGAGGTAGAAAGGTGTCTGGGCTCCCCGATCCAGAGCTGCCTGGGTACGCCGGCGCCATGCGTTGATGGAGGCGGGGGAATGGCCGAAGGACTCCTCGCCGGCGGCGGATGTGTGTGGAGTGGACGGGTGGGGCTTCATTCGAAGACAGCGACCTTGGCGCCTGTGGATTCCCGGATCACAGAAGCCATCGAATCGAGCGTTGCCCGGTCGAGTCGGGTTGCCCACGCGACCGGGGTCGGCCGCGCGACCGTGTAGAGGTGGATTTCCTGGATCTTTGCTCCTGCGGCGAGAAGCGCCTGGATGCGTTGGCAGTAGGCTTGAAGTTCGGACGGGGGCATGGGTTCCCCGTGGATCCGCAGGAACAGGGACTGGATGATGATGGGCCGCGTCCGGGCGGTCAGTTCCAGGTTGGAGAGGATGCGTTCGAAGCGGATATGGCTGCGATTGACGGTGGCATAGTACTCCGGGGTTCCTGCATCCAGTTTGGCCCAGATCTCGCCTTGGTGGGCATCCATCAGCAGGAGCCCGGCCCGGACCCGTGCCTTGTCGAGTCCGGCTGCATCCGTGATGAGGACGATCTTCGTGGAAGGCAAGTTCGCGGCTCGCTTGACGTCGACGGCTACCTGTATGCATTCGTCGAAATTGTCGACCATGGTGGGTTCCCCATCGCCGCTGAAGGCAATGTCCCGGACGTGCCGGGTCAGGTCGCCCGCCTCGCTGAACTTGGGGTCCTGCGCGAGTTGTCCGGACTGGGCCAATTGGATCATGGCAGCCAGCTCAGCCCGGATCTGGAGCAGGTTGACCTCCTTTGTTTTCGGGGGTGTGACGCGGTCGACCTCGCAGTAGATGCAATCGAAGTTGCAGACCTTGTCTGGGTTCAGGTTTATGCCGATGGAAAGTCCCTTCGATCGCCGCGAGACCACCGGGTAAACGTAGGTGAAGTCCCAGAAGGACCTGGAATGGTCCCGGACGCTGCGCCAGTGGTTTTCGATCGAAGGCTCGCTCACGTGCGGAGGCTAACCCGGGAAGTCCTGTTGGGCGAGCGGCGGGCGACGGGGTGCCGTCCGGTAGCCTGTCTGCGATCGGGGCAGGCTACGGGGCGGCATCCAGCGCGGCTGTTGGTGCGGGACTGAATCGGGCCTTGAATCATGCGGCCTCCTGAAGAAGGGAGGCCGAGCGGGCCCGGATGCGTTGCTGACGTTCGATGCGTGCGTGGTCGTTGGCAGCCTTTTCAAGGAACAGGACTGGAAAAACCAGCAGCGGGTGAGGTTCGAGCCAGGCGAGGGCGGCGGCCTCGTTGGCGGCTCGTCGGAGGGCCACGATCATCGCGGTGTCCTCGGTTGCGGCCAGCGCAAGGCGGAGCAGTCGGTTCTTGAGCCGGTCGAGGTCATTCTCGTCGGTCCCTTTAAAGGGGGCCGGTGGTTCGTCATGTGTTGTTGTCATGTGTTTCGGATTGTCTGACAGGAACTGGGTGATGTGGGTTCGAGATCTGGGCATACCAAAAACGAAAAACCCGCGTTGCCTTGGCAATCGCGGGTTTTTCGGGGTTTGGAATGCTGATTGATTCCTAAACGAAAACCTCCACGACGCCGAAGCCCCGGGCTTTGGCCCAGCGGCAAGTGGCGGAAGCGCCTTCCTGATGGCGCTTCATGGTTACAGTGATGGAGGTACGGCAAATCATCGTCGAACGAGCCGTGGTTATAGTCCGCACGGGCGTTTCGGGTCAAATGGGATTTCTGGAGTGGGTGTGACTCGGGGTGCACTTCGACACCGCCATCGTTCGGAAGGGGGTGGCGATGTCCTCATCGCCCTCGGCAAGGTTTCGGAACGGCGACCAGGACGTCGCCACCCCGTTCAAGGGGGTGGGGACGACAGAATCGCCTTTTCGAAACCTGCTTTCTGGGTGTCATGAAAAGAGAGCTGACGGGGGGCGTTGCAAATCCCGGGAAGCCAAAGGCAGTCTGGGCCTGTGGCGGTTTCCGCACCATCGCTGGTTCGGGCATCAGGGACGAATTGGCCGCATACCGGCCATCGTGGATTCACCCTGATCGAGCTCCTGGTTGTGATCGCGATCGTTGCGATCCTGGCCAGCTTGTTGTTGCCGGGGCTTGGGCGGGCGAAGCAGAAGGCACAGGGAATCCAATGCCTGAACAATCACCGACAACTCCTCCTCGCGTGGCGGATGTACGCCGAGGAAAACCGCGACCGGATTCCGTATGCGAGTGTCCATGGCTCGGATCGATCGCGGGATTCAGCGGTCTGGGTGTTGGGCCAGCTCGATTTCGACGGGGCAAACCGCTTCAACTGGGATCCGAACTTGAGCGTCCGCAAAAGCCCGCTGTGGAAGTATTGCCCGTCGCTGACGGTGTGGAGATGTCCCGGGGATCGATCCACCGTGACGGTGACGGGACGGAAGTTGCCGCGGGTTCGCAGCATGACCATGAGCGTCTGGGCGGGCGGATACGGCGGTGAGGCACCTCAGGATCTGGACTCCGGATGGCGGGTGTACCGGTCATTGGTGGACATGCAGGATCCGGGCCCCTCGGGGACTTGGATCCTGATCGACCAGCGGGAGGACAGCCTGAACATCGGCAACTTCTACACCGACATGCGGGGCTACCCCGATGCACCCGAAACGATGCGCTTCGCCTACGATTATCCGGCGAGCTATCACGGACGGGCGGGTGGGCTTTCCTTTGCGGATGGGCATTCGGAAATCCGGCGATGGGTGGATCCCCGCACGATGCCGACGCTGACGCCCGGACAACGCAGTCGGTTCAATGCAGAGTTCACCCCGTCGCCCCGGAACGCTGACATCCGCTGGCTCCAGGAACGTGCGACACGGCGGACGCGATGAGTTGGGCGGGTCGAAGGGCTCCGCAGCTCAGATGTTTTCCGCGATGGACGGGAGTTGGTGGACGGCAGAAACCTCGGGGCTGAGGGCGAAGCCGTCGCGGGACAGGACGCGGTACTCGCGGATCTGGAAGGAGATTTCCTTGTCTTCGGCGAGGCCCAGACGGACGAACTCGTCCTTGGTGATGCGGGTACGGAGGGTGAGGCCGGAGGGCGTTTCCAGT
Organism: Cyanophyceae cyanobacterium; assembly: GCA_044356195.1. Taxonomy (GTDB): domain Bacteria; phylum Verrucomicrobiota; class Verrucomicrobiia; order Limisphaerales; family UBA9464; genus UBA6176. Next base: position 1,381 of record JBIKWS010000191.1, on the reverse strand, counting down.
TCCAGGCGCAGCTGGACGCCCAGGAAGTACACGTGCTTGAGGGTGGCCCGGTACCGGTACTCGGAGAGGTCGGGTGAAATCTGGACGGTGTAGGGACGGAAGCCGATGCGCAGGCAAGCTCCTTCCGCCACGCCGTGGGTTGGGAAGGTCAGTTCGTGGAGGCGGGCGACGCCGTGTTCGACGCGCAGCTCGAGGACGTTGAGGACGCCGATGAAACGGGCGACGAACTCGTTGAACGGGCGCTCGTAGACTTCCTGGGGAGCTCCGATCTGTTCGAGGTTGCCCCGGCTGAAGATGACAATGCGGTTGGAGACCTCCATGGCTTCCTCCTGGTCGTGGGTGACGAAGACGGTCGTCACCGAAAGTTCGTCGTGGAGGTGGACCAGCCAGTCGCGGAGCTCCTGTCGGATCTTGGCGTCGACGGCACCGAAGGGTTCGTCGAGCAGGAGGACGGAAGGCTTGGGGGCGAGGGAACGCGCGATGGCGACGCGCTGGCGTTGGCCACCGGACAATTGGTGGGGAAACCGCTTTCCGAGCCCGTCGAGCCCGAAGAGCTTCAGCAGTTCGGCGACGCGATCGTTGATCTCGGCTTGGGGCCACTTCTTGATCTTCAGTCCGAAGGCGATGTTGTCGGCGACCGACATCGTCTTGAAGAGGGCATAACCCTGGAACACGAAGCCGATGTTGCGCTTCTGGACGGAGACGTCGTTGACGCGTTGGCCGCGGATGAGGATGTCGCCTTCGGTCGGTTGCTCGAGTCCGGCGATCATCCGGAGGACGGTGGTCTTGCCGCCGCCGGAGGGGCCGAGCAGGGCGACCAGTTCGCCTTCGGCGACCTTGAAGGAGACGTTCTGGACGGCGGCGACGTCGCCGAAGCGCTTTGAGATGTTGCGGAGTTCAATGCTCATCGGGCGAATCGGAAGAGGTCTGGGCGAGGTCGAGTTCGCGTTGCTGGCGGTGTTCGAGCCAGGTCTTGAGGCCGAGCGTCAGGAGGGCGAGCACGGCGAGGAGGGCGGCAATGCTGAAAGCGGCGACGCTGTTGTATTCCTTGTCGAGCTTCTCGATGCGGAGGGGAAGGGTGTCGGTGATGCCGGTGATGTGGCCGCTCACGACTGAGACGGCACCGAACTCGCCGACAGCGCGCGCGGTGCAGAGGATCACGCCGTACAGGAGGCCCCATTTGATGGACGGAAGGGTGACGTGCCAGAAGGTCTGCCAACCGGTGGCACCGAGGGTCAGGGCGGCCTGTTCCTGATCCGAGCCCTGGGCCTGCATGAGCGGGATCAACTCGCGTGCAACAAAGGGAAAGGTAACGAAGATCGTGGCCAAAACGATGCCTGGGACCGCGAAGATGATCTGGATGTCGTGGCGGTCGAGCCAT
>JBIKWS010000190.1:0-6962 GCA_044356195.1 Cyanophyceae cyanobacterium | reverse complement strand
ACCGGCCACCACCGGCAGCGTGCGGGTAATGCCGCGGACGGCGATGTGGATGGTGACGGCGACCAGGGGCGCACCAGATCCGTCCAATCGAACGGCGCGTCCCCGGAGCGGAACCGCCGAACCAGCGACGGCGGTGGTGACGTCGGTTTCCACCGTGGCCGAGTACGCGGCGTTCACGCGGACGGACTGCGGGCTGACGCGGAGGTTGTTCGATTCGAGGATTTCAGAGACGGCGTTGGCGGTGTCGGTCTCCGCGATGAAGTGGTAGTTCCCGGGTTGGTCGGGGAGGCGGACGTTCAGCGATTGTTCGAAGGAAGCGCCGGCCGCGAGCGGACCGGGGTAACTGATCTGGCCCTGCAGGGTGTCATTGCCGGCGTAGGCATCGGCGGAGATGGAGAGACGCTGGGTGATGCTTCCCGGGACGGCGATGGCTCCGCGGTTTTCGACGCGCAGGGTGACCGGGATCGAATCGCCGGCGACGGCATTCGTAACGAAGGTGATGGACGCCACGACGAGGTCGGCGCGATCGGCATCGGAGACCACGAGCGTGTCCGAGCCGGAGACGAAACCCGCGGCGGAGGCGGTGAAGAGCACGGACTGATTGCCATCGGTGATGCCGTCGGCGAGCGATGCAATCGGGAAGCTGAAGCGATCCGATCCCGCCGGGATGGTGACCGTGGATGGCGCGGTGGCCTCGGAGGTGTCGGACGAGGCGATGCCGACGGTGAGGGGTTGGGTGGTGGGTGTGTTGCGGAGGACGGTTGCGGTGGTTGCCGGGCTGCGGCCTTCGGCGACGGCGTCGTCGGCGATCCGGAGCGTGAGGGTCGGACCGTCGTTGTCGGTGATGGTCAGGACGTCGGCGACGACATCGCGGATGCCGGTGCGGTTGACGGAGTCGAGGATGGAACCGCCGATCGCGACGGGACGGGTCCCATCGGCAATGGTGTTGTCGACGACGCCGACCGGGATCGTCACGGAAGCCTGGTTGGCGGGAATGGTGGCGGTGCCGGGGAGTCGGACCGCGCTGGAATTGCCGGAACTCAGCGCAACGACAACGGCGCGGCTGGTGACGGGGTTCCGGGTGAGCGTGGCCGAGGTGGCGTTGGCCCCGTCGCCTTCGCTGACGGTGCGTTGGGCGAGGGCGACGGTGATCGTCGGGATGTCATTGTCCGTGACGCCGACGGTGGACGAGACGGGCGGGATGCCGGCCGCGGAGGCAGTCAGGGTGTAGAGGTTGGTCCGCTCCAGCAGATCGTCCTCGATGGCCGCGATGGGGAAGGTGACGGACGGGGCATTCGCCGGGATGAGGACCGAGCCAGGGCCCTGGATCTGCGCGGTGTCACTCACGATCAACTGGACGGCCAGCGCCGTGGCGGCGATGGGCGAGCGGGAGATCGTTCCGGAAAGCGATCCGCCTTCCGGGACCTGGTTGGTGGACAACGTCAGGGTCAACCGCGTGAGGTCGGAATCGACGACGGTGAACGACGTTTGTGCCGCACGGAAGCCGGCGCTCGTGATCGACACGGTGACGTTCTGGTCGCCGTCGTTGACGCCGTCCGGGAGGACGGTGGCGTCGAAGAAGCCGGACGCCTGGCCGGCGGCGAGGACGAGGGATGCGGGCGTGCTGAGTTCATCGGGCGTGGTGTTCCCGATCTGGAGGGTCAGCGGGGCGGAGACCGGCCCGTTGCGGGTGACGAAGGCGCGGACGACGGGGTTGAGGGCGTCTTCGCGAAGGCTGGTCGGCGAGAACTGGAGGGTCAGGATTGCCGGGAGCGTGACGATTCCGGACTCGGCGCGGTTGTTGGATTCGTTGGATTCGGCCAGCACGTTGGCGCTGTCTGTGACGACGGCGAACCGGCCGGAGAAGTGCGGGAAGGTCACCGGGAGCGACACGCTGTTGGTGACGCGTTGGGTGGCTCCGGGCGGCAGGTTCGCGGTTTGGGAACGTTGGACGAGCACCGTCTCGGCACCGTCCTCGGCGATGAACACGACCGCGTCGAGCCACGTGCCGGAGGCGAGGATGGGGCCGGCGTTGGTGAGCGTGTGGATGACGTTGAAGGGGACGCCGGGTTCGATGACCGGCGGCAGGACGATCTCGGAGACCGCGAGGTCGAGGGCGGTGGTGGCCTGGAGGGTGGCGGTGTTGTTGGCCTCGGCGGTGTCGGTGGCGTTGAACTCGGCGACGCTGTTGGCGGTGTCGAGTGACAGGAACACGGTGAAGGTGCCGTAACCGTTCGCGCCGGAAGGCAGCGTGAAGGTGTGGGTGCGCGCGGTGGTGGCGCCCGGGGCGAGGGAGGCCGCGTGGGTGAGCGAGGTGTCGAGGACGACGACGCGGCGGTTGGCGTTGGAGACCACGAGGCGTTCGTTCCATGGGCCGGTGGCGGCGCGTGTGCCGGTGTTGGCGGTGTTCCAGCGGAGTTCGATGGAAGCACCGGGAGCCCAAGTAGCGACGGTCGTCTGGAGGGACTGCGGCTCGAGGTCGGGGTAGGGAGCCAGTGTTCCGGTGACTGCGACGACGGCCAGGTTGTTGGCCTCGCCGGTGCCGGCGGCGTTGGCTTCGCGGACGGTGCCCACCGAATCGGCCGAGACTTCCACGCTCAACGGACCGGCCGCCACGGCTCCATCCGGGAGTTGCAGCGTCCGTTCGCGGGCACGGGATTGGTTGGGGGCGAGCGGGCCGGTGTTGTCGGTGGTGGATGCGGTCGCGACGACGGCGCCCGAGGTGTTGCGCAGGACGACGCGGTCGGTCAACGGGACCGTGGTCGCGGCGTTGCCGCGGTTGGCGGTCGACCAGCGCACGGTGAGGGTGCTGCCGGTGATGACCGGATCCGGCGTGGCGGACACGCCCTCGGGAATCAGGTCGGCCAGGCTGAGGTTGCCCAGAAGGCTCTCGGGAGACGGCGTCGGATTGGAGATCATCCGGAACCGGTAGGTGGGCGGGGTGGCCGGGTTGAAGGCCGGCGCGTTGGCGACGAAGAAGAAGTCGCCGGTGTAGGGCAGTGTGAAGTTGCCACCGTCGCCATTGGCGAAGGCATCCCAGAGGCTCGGGCCTTCGGAAGTGAGCAGCCGGTGATAGTTGCCGCTCGGGAAACCCGCGTACTCGACGACGTCGTGGTAGAACGACTGGCCGACCGTGCCTTGCAGGCGTCGGACGAACGTTCCCAGCGGAAGATCGAAGGTGGCCTGGGTGATCGTCCCGGGAGTGAGGATCGGGGCGTCCGTGATGTCGCGGAGGCGGAAGCGGTAGCCAGGACGATCGATACCCGATCCATAGAACGTCAGGGAATAGTCGCCGGGTCTCAGGCTGAGGAGTACCGGGGTGCCGGGGCCTTCGATGGACCGGACGAGGGTGTCGAAGTATTGGCCGCCGGGACCGTTGAGGCGGGCGTAGACGTTGCCATTGGTGAGCGGGTCGACGAGCAGCACCCGGGGTTGAAGGAGCCGGAACGTGAAGGTGTGGAGTTGCAGCGGTTGCTGGAGTTCGCCGGAAACGATTGCGTTGAGCGCCAGCGGTTGCGTGGTGTCCGCCATCCTCCAGAGGGTGAAGCGATGGACGCCGTTCGTGCCCGTGTCGGTGTGGGTACCGCTGACGAGCAGGGTGGCGCGGCCGCTGCGGGGAGCGGTGAAGCGGTAGCTGTACGAGTTGAGTTGGGCCAGTTCCACGCCGCCTTCGACCGGAAGGATCAGGTCCGCGAAGACGGTGGTCGAGTAGCCGGTGGTTCCGAGTCCTTCGAGGACGTAAGTGTCGCCCGCTCGCACATCGACCGCGTAGAAGGCGGACATCGAGGTCGGGCTGTTCGTGCCGGTGATTTCGGTGTTGAACGCGATCGGGCGGGCGGATTGGAGATCCCAGACGACCGCACGTAGGCTGGGAGTGGTTTCACCGGAGGCGTCGAAGGTGATCTGGTACTCGCCGGGTGTCAGACGTAGGCGCGTGGACGACGCCTGCCCGTCAATGTCGAGGGAACTCAGCGTCTGGCTGACGAGACGTGTTCCCTGATGGTCGAGGGTGACCTGGATCTGGTTGGCCCGGCCAATGGCGTCGAACATCACCTCCCGGGTCTGGTCGAGCACGAGACGGAAAAGTGCCCGTCTGCCCGGCGCGCCGAACTGGAGGTCGAAGGGGGTGTTGAGCGCGATGTCCGTGACGGTTTCCTGCGGCGTGTTCCAACGGAAGCGGTTGGTCGTGGAAGCGCCGGTCTCATCATTCGGGGCGGAAACCACCAAAACGTAGCGCCCTGTTTCCGGCAGGGTGAACCGGTCGGTGAAGGCGTCCGTGTAGTTCCAGGTGACAGAGGTTCCAGACGGTCGGAAGAGGGTGGCGGTAGAGCGGCGCTGGTTGCCGGTGGAGGCGTCGCCTTCGAGCGTCCAGGGCTGTTCCGCGACGCCATCGAACCAATACATGCGTGTGCTGTTGCCCGGCGTGTGGACGTCGGTGACCCAGGCATCGGGAGGGAGTGGGGCCGCCTCCGCGGCATCCAGCAGACGGAAGCGGAATGGATCCGCCGAGCCGGTGATCGCCAATTCGTATTCGCCGGCTTCGAGGCGCAGCAGTTGGAGATCCACGCGATTGATGTTGTCGGAATCGCGGAGGCGGATGCGGTCGTGGCGGACACCGGACCGGTCGCGCAGCGACCAGAAGTTGGCCCCGTTGAGGAGGGAATCGATCCCGACGAGTTTCCGTTCGGTGAGCTGGAAGCGGTAGAAGTTGGTTTCGGATGCCGAGGCGGGGCTGCGGTCGATCTGTTGGTTGAACGCGATCAACGGGCCATTGAACGGGGCGGGAAGAACCGTGCCACCGTCCTCGACGATGAATCGGATGGTTCCGCCGGTGCCATCTTCCTGGAGGTTCCCATGCAGGGCGAGGAAGTGACGGCCCGCTTGCACGGCCCGATACGTGATCGGGTTCAGGGACGCTGACCCCGCATGGGCGAACCGGGGTGTGTAAAGGGTCCAGCTCGGGGTGAGATTGAAACCGGTGCGGGTGATCGAACGTAGGTTGATCTGCTGGCCGGCGGCGAGGTCGATCGCGACGACAGCGATGGCGGCCGACGGCGTAAGTTGGACTTCCGATTCGACGCCGATGGCGATGGTCGGGCTGGGCTCCATCGGAACGAGCCGGAAGCGGAACCGGTTGGTTCCGTCGTTGTCTTCGCGCAAGACGATGGCGGCGTTGCCCGCGGGGATTTCAAAGGGGCCGGGCTCCGAGTAGAGCCGGCCGCTTGCCGCGGTGCCCCACGCACCCTCCACGTTCCAGTGAACGGACGAGTAGAACAGGGAGTCCATCAGGAAGAACTGACGCGTTGGCTGGATCCATTCGTAGCGGCGCACCTGGCCCGGCGTTGTGATCCCACCCGCGACTTCCGAGCCCACCGCGTAGGGCGCACGGATGACGTCGGCGCGGCGGAGGATGAAGCCGATCGACGCCGCCGCATCGGGATTGCTGATGCGGCCCTGGATCAGGATGTCGTGGATGCCGGTGGTTCGGGCAACGAAGGGACCGATGTCGTTGAGGGTTTGATTGACGAGGAAGTTGCCGAGGGGATCGGTGATCAGGAGGCCCGCGTGGTTGGGCAGGTTGGTGCTGCCGAGGTGATCGAAGTAAACGGTTTGCCCGGCGTTGAGTGCGACGCGCCAATACTGGCTGCCGCGCGCGGAATCCAGGGACACCTGGTTCGTGGCGTCGAGGGTTGTCAGGATGCCGGCGGCGGCATCGAGGACGCGGAACCGGTAGGGAGGTGTCTGCACGTCCTGCGCCGTGAGGACGAGGCGATGGTCGCCGGGGCTCAGGTCGGATTGCCAATGGCCGTCGGTCCAGAAGGCGCTCGAAACGACGGATCGGGAGGCGTCGAACAGTTCCCAGCGGACATTGGCGTATTCCAGATGGTCGAGGGCGAGGCGCCGGGATTCGGCGAGGTTGAAGCGGTAGGTGATGGTCTGGCCCGGACTGCTGATGGCCGACGCAATGAGGGTGTCGAAGGCGAGGGGTTCGTCGCGCTGGAGGATGGGCAGGATGGCGAACGCATGGGTGCCGTTCGTACCCGCATCGCCGAGCGGCCCCTGGATCAGGAGCGTGTGGGAGCCACTGCTGGTGGTGGCAAGGCTGTCTGTGTCGGTGAAGGACCGGGACCAGACCTGGCGTCCGCTGGGTTCGATGAGCGTCCAGCGCGGCTGCGAGGAGGGGAAGCCCGTGGCATCAAAAGCCCGGCCGAGGATCTGCTGGCCGGCATTGAGCTGGATCCGGTAGGCGAGCGCTCCATTGGGCGGTGTGAGGGCATTGGTCACCGACTGGCCGAGGGTGATCGGGAGGGCCTGGTCGAGGTCCACGAGACGGAACCGGAAGGCAGGGGTCTCGCGTTGGCCTCCGCGCACCACGAGACGGTAGTCCCCGGCGCGCAATGTCTGGACGGAGGCGGTCTCGGAATCGAAGCGTCCGGAGGCGATCAAGCTGGAGGGTCCCTCCAGACGCCACCCGGCCGTGGTGGAGAGAAGGCTATCGACGAAGAGGCGTCGGCTACCCGGCAGTTGGAATCGGTAGGTGACCGACCCATCCGGCGTGGGCACGGCACCGGAGATCTCGGTGTCGAGGGGCAGGGGCAGGTCGAGGTCCTCGACGTTGAGGATCTGGAAGCGGCGGACACCTTCGGGGGTGTTGGAGTTGTTGGATCCGGGGATGAACGGGGCGGCCGTGAAGGCAATCGTGTAGTTCCCGGAAATGGGCGCGGTCCACCGGCTCAGGTCGAAGAAGGAGCCGCCGATGGAGCTGCCGTTGACCCGGAGGGATTCGCCGTTCGGTGCGAGGACTTCCCATCGTGGGGTCGCGTTCGCGAAGCCGGTGTAGCTGTCGGCCAGCATGACGACCGACTGTCCGTTGGTGAGGCTGAGTCGACGGTACGCCGTGCGGGCAGACGGGGCGTTCGTCATCGTCACGGATTCTCCCAGGACGATGGGCGGCGGATTGC